>CAMMCS010000087.1 GCA_946494635.1 uncultured Oscillibacter sp.
GCCATCATCCACTTCTACAACTCCACCAGCGAGGCCCAGCGGCGGGAGGTGTTCCACAAGTCCAAGGAGGAGATCAAGAGAATCGCCGTGGACGGCGCCCGGCTCATCAAGGAACTGAGCCAGGAGTACGAGGGCAACTTCCTCTTCGAGTACAGCCCGGAGAGCTTCACCGGCACGGAGCCGGAGTACGCCGTGGAGGTCTGCAACGCGGTGCTGGACGTGATGCAGCCCACGCCGGACCGGCCCATGATCATCAACCTGCCGGTGACGGTGGAGATGAGCATGCCCCACATCTACGCCAACCAGATCGAGTGGTGCTCCCAGCACCTGAAGTACCGGGATTCCGTTATCCTCTCCACCCACCCCCACAACGACCGGGGCTGCGGCGTGGCGGACGCGGAGCTGGCGGTGCTGGCCGGCGCCCAGCGGGTGGAGTGCTGCCTCTTCGGCAACGGGGAGCGCACCGGCAATGTGGACGCCGTCACCCTGGCCATGAATATGTACAGCCACGGCGTGGACCCGAAGCTGGACTTCTCCGACATGCCGGCCATCTGCGAGGTGTACGAGCGGGTCACCCGGATGCACGTCTATGAGCGGAGCCCCTATGCCGGCAGCCTGGTGTTCGCCGCCTTCTCCGGCAGCCATCAGGACGCCATTGCCAAGGGCATGACCTATCGGCGGGAGCAGCACCAGCACCGGTGGGACTGCCCCTACATCCCCATCGACCCCCACGACATCAGCCGCACCTACGACGCGGACGTCATCCGCATCAACAGCCAGAGCGGCAAGGGCGGCATCGGCTTCCTGCTGCAGCAGAACTACGGCTACAACCCGCCGCCCCACATGCGGGAGCAGCTGGGCTACCGGGTCAAGGAGGTCAGCGACCGGGGGCACAAGGAGCTCAGCGTCCAGGAGGTGCTGGAGGTCTTCGAGAGCAATTATCTCAACCACACGGCCCCGCTGAACGTCACTGCCGCCCACTATACACAGAACAACGACGGCACTATCTCCGCCAACCTGACCCTGCGGGAAGGCAGCCGGATGATCCAGTGCGGCGCCACCGGCAACGGCCGCCTGGACGCGGTGGCCAACGCCATCGAGCAGGCGGCGGGCATGGACTTCACTCTGATCCACTACAGCGAGCACGCCCTGGATCCGGATACCGACAGCCGGGCCTGCAGTTATGTGGGCCTCAAGTGGCCCGACGGCAGCGAGACCTGGGGCTGCGGCACCCACACGGACATCATCGTGGCGGGCGTCCGGGCGCTGGTCAGCGCCATCAACAACCGATAACCGGCGGCGCGGCGGAACTTCATCACAGAGAACGGAGGCAAAATATCCATGGGAATGACCATGACACAGAAAATCCTGGCGGCCCACTGCGGGCAGGAGACCGTCAAGGCCGGGCAGCTGATCGAGGCGAATCTGGACATCGTGCTGGGCAACGACATCACCACCCCGGTGGCCATCAATGAGTTTGAGAAGGCGGGCTTCTGCTCCGTCTACGACAAGACCCGGGTCAACATCGTCCTGGACCACTTCGTCCCCAACAAGGACATCAAGAGCGCCCAGCAGTCCAAGCAGTGCCGGGAGTTTGCCTGCAGGCACGGCATCGTCAACTTCTTCGACGTGGGCAAAATGGGCGTGGAACACGCCCTGCTGCCGGAGCAGGGCATCGTCACCGCCGGGGACTGCATCATCGGCGCGGACAGCCACACCTGCACCTACGGCGCGGTGGGGGCCTTCTCTACCGGCGTGGGCTCCACGGACATGGCCGCCGGCATGGCCACCGGCAAGGCCTGGTTCAAGGTGCCCGCCGCCATCCGGGTGGAGCTGACCGGAGCCCTGCAGCGGCCCGTGTCCGGCAAGGACGTGATTTTGCACCTGATCGGCCTCATCGGCGTCTCCGGCGCCCTCTATAAGAGCCTGGAGTTCACCGGCCCCGGCGTGCAGAGCCTGACCATGGAGGACCGCCTGTGCATCTGCAACATGGCCATCGAGGCCGGCGCCAAGAACGGCATCTTCCCGGTGGACGAGACCTGCGAGGCATACCTCACGGGCCGCAGCCAGCGGGCGTGGAAGAAGTTCGAGGCGGATGCGGACGCAGAGTACGAAAAGACCATCACCATCGACCTCAATACCCTGGTGCCCACCGTCAGCTGGCCCCACCTGCCGGAGAACACCCACCCGGCCTCTGAGGGCGGGGACATCCGGATCGACCAGGTGGTCATCGGCTCCTGCACCAACGGCCGGATCGAGGACATGGAGGCCGCCTATGAGATCCTGAAGGGCCGCCATATCGCCGACGGCGTCCGGGGCATCATCATCCCCGCCACCATGGAGGTGTACAAGGCCTGCATCGAGCGGGGCTACACCACCGCCTTCATCGACGCCGGGTGCATCGTCTCCACCCCCACCTGCGGGCCGTGCCTCGGCGGCTACATGGGCATCCTGGCGGAGGGGGAGCGGTGCGTCTCCACCACCAACCGCAACTTTGTGGGCCGCATGGGCCACGTGAACAGCGAGGTCTATCTGGCCAGCCCCGCCACGGCGGCGGCCAGCGCCCTGACGGGCCACATCACCGATCCCAGGGAGGTCTGATACCATGGAAGCAAGAGGCTCTGTATTCAAATACGGTGACAACATCGACACCGATGTGATCATCCCCGCCCGCTATCTGAACACCCAGAATGCCCGGGAGCTGGCGGACCACTGCATGGAGGACATCGACAAGACCTTCATCACCCGGGTGCAAGCGGGCGACATCATGGTGGGCGGCGAGAACTTCGGCTGCGGCTCCAGCCGGGAGCACGCGCCCCTGGCCATCAAGACCGCCGGCATCGCCTGCGTCATCGCCGCCAGCTTTGCCCGCATCTTCTACCGCAACGCCATCAACATCGGCCTGCCCATCCTGGAGTGCCCGGCGGCAAGCCGGGCCATCCGGGCGGGGGACACGGTGTCCGTGAACTTTGACACCGGCGTCATCACCGACGAGACCACCGGCGAGACCTTCCAGGCGGAGCCCTTCCCGCCCTTCATCCAGAAGATCATCCGCTCCGGCGGCCTGATGGCCAGCCTCCAGGCACAATAAGGGGGCGGCACCATGGAGAAGAACATCGCGGTGATCTACGGCGACTGCGCCAGCCCGGAGATCGTCACCCAGGCCCTGCGGGTGCTGGATGCGGTGGCCGCCAAATTCGGCCACGCCTTCCGTTATACCAAGGCCCTCATGGGCGGCGAGGCCATCGACGCCTACGGCGACCCCCTGCCCCAGTCGGAGCTGGACAAGTGCCTGGCCAGCGACAGCGTGCTGCTGGGGGCCATCGGCGGCCCCAAGTGGGAGGGCCTGCCCGGCGAGAAGCGGGCGGAGAAGGGCCTCCTGCGGCTCCGCTCCGGAATGGGCCTGTACTCCAACAACCGCCCCGCCAGGATCTGGCCCCAGCTCTCCGACGCCTCCCCCCTGAAGCCCTCCATCGTGGAGAAGGGCATCGACTTCATCGTGGTGCGGGAGCTGATCGGCGGCGTCTACTTCGGGGAGCACAAAACCTACGAGGAAAACGGCGAGAAGGTCGCCGTGGACACCATGCCCTATTCCGAGCACGAGATCGAGCGCATCGGCCGCATCGGCTTTGAGACCGCCCGGAAGCGCCGGAAGCGCCTGACCTGCGTGGACAAGGCCAACGTGCTGGACACCAGCCGCCTGTGGCGGGAGGTGATGCACCGCCTGGCGGCGGAGTACCCGGACGTGGAGTACCGGGAGATGTTCGTGGACAACTGCGCCATGCAGATCTGCAAGGATCCCTCCCAGTTCGACGTGATCGTCACGGAGAACATGTTCGGCGACATCCTGTCCGACGAGGCCAGCGAGATCACCGGCAGCATCGGCATGGTGCCCTCCTCCAGCCTGGGGGACGGCACCCGGGGACTCTACGAGCCCATCCACGGCTCCGCCCCGGACATCGCCGGCCAGGACGTCATCAACCCCATCGCCTGCATCCTGTCCGCGGCCATGATGCTGCGGTACAGCTTCGACATGGCGGCGGAGGCGGACTGCATCGAGTCCGCGGTGAACAAAGTCCTGGACGACGGCATCCGCACCGCCGACATCTGGCGCCCCGGCTGCGAGAAGGTGGGCTGCGCCGCCATGGGAGACGCGATCCTGGCCAGGCTGTGAACTGAGAGTGAAGAGTGGAGAGTGGAGATAGGAGTTCAATTAGGAATTAGGAATGAGGAATTAGGAATTTTGGTGTTCCGCCGCAGGCGGAACGATTTCAATTCGTCCGGCTTCGCCGGACTCCACAATTCCTAACTCCTAATTCCTAACTCCTAACTCTTATCTCTTATCTTTTATCTGCGCCCAGCTCGTTCCCGGCGGCGGGGAATTTACATTCCCGCTGAAATGTGGTATCCTGTCCCCAACGGGATCGACCGGGCGGGGACCGCCCGTCCCGCCTGATGGAAAAGGAGTGCTGCGAATATGGAACTGCAATTTCTGGGACACGCCTGCTTTCTGCTGGACGACGGCGCCTGCAGGGTGCTGACGGACCCCTTCCTCTCCGGCGCCGGACACCCCGACTGGGCGGAGCAGGTCCGGCCGGACTACATCTTCGTCACCCACGGCCACGGGGACCATGTGGGGGACACGGTGGCCATCGCCAGGCGCACCGGCGCTCAGGTGTGCTGCACGGCGGACCTGGCGGACGCGGTGTTCGGCCCCGCCGGGGTGGACTGCATCGCCGGCAACCTGGGGGGCACGGTCCGCCTGCCCTTCGGCACAGCCAAATTTATCCAGGCCCTCCACGGCGGCGGGGCGGCCGGGTGCCCGGCCTGCGGCTTCCTCTTTGAGATGGGGGGAAAGACCATCTACCACGCCGGGGACACGGCCCTGACCATGGACATGGCCCTGCTGGAGGACGCCCACATCGACGCGGCCCTGCTGCCCATCGGGGACTTCTACACCATGGGCCCGGCGGACGCCCTGCGGGCGGTGAAGCTCATCAAGCCCCAGCTGACTATCCCCATGCACTACAACACCTTCCCGGCCATCGCCCAGGATCCGGCGGCCTTCGCCGCGGCCTGTCAGGCGGAGGGGTATGAGGCGAAGGTTCTCCAGCCGGGGGAGACGCTTTCCCTGTAATCTGGAAGCACCGCCTCTTTTGCAGGGGACCGCTCCCGCAGGAGGCTCCGGGAGCACCGATTGAAGCTGTGCCTTCTGTGCGATAATGGAAAAGACAATGCCGCCCGGACGCGCAGCGCGTCCGGGCGGCATTTTGCAGTGGGACCTGCGATCACGGTTCAAGGAGCTGCACCGCGGCCCCCCCGCCCCCGTTCCCGATGTAAACACTCAGCGTCCCGTCCAGCTCGCCGCTCCAGAGATGGTCATAATGGGGGAGGGCGGCGGTGAGCTTCTCCTTCAGAGTTTCCATCTCAGCCGGGGCGCCGCCGTTGGCCACCGCCAGGTTGTACCGGGCCGCGCCGGCGTGGCGCTGCTCCACCAGCTCGATGAGCTTGCGGATCACCAGATTCCGGCCCCGGACCTTGGCAATGGACTGGAGCTGCCCGTCCGCGGCGAAGGTGATCAGGGGCTTGATCTGCAGCAAGGTGCCCGCCATGGCGGTCACCTTGCCGATACGGCCGCCCTTCTGCAGGTATTCCAGGGTGTCCACCGAGAAAAAGGGGAAGGTATTCTGGATCAGCCAGGGCACCCGGCGCTCTGTCAGCGCATCCCAGTCCATGCCCTGCCGCAGATCCTCTGCCAGTTGGAGCACCATCATGCCGGTACCCAGAGATCCGCTGACAGAGTCATACACCCGGATGGTCAGGTCCTTCCGCTCCTCCGCCAGCAGGCGGGTCATGTTGTAGGTGCCGGAGAGCCCGCCGGAGAGCATCAGAGCGATGACGCCGTCATATCCGGCAGCGGCGATGGCGTCAAACGCGTCCGTGATGTCCTGGGCGGAGGGCAGCGAGGTTTGGGGCAGCTCCCCGGCCTGCAGGCGGGTGTAGATGTCGGCGGCCCGGATGTCCACCCCGTCCCGATACTCCCCGTCTGCGCAAAGGATACGCAGAGGAACGACATGAATCTGGTTTTCCTCCGCCAGATGGGGCGGAAGGTCTGCACAGGAGTCTGTCAGCAGAGCGATTTTCTGTGGGCTCATGGTAATTTTTCCAAACCTTTCCTCATATGACCCTGCCTGCAGCAGGTGTACAGTGGGCGGGAGTTCCGCGCTGCTACCGAGAGAGATTAGATGATAAAATCCGGATGTGCCGTCATGCCATGTTTATATAGCACATTATACTGTAAAGAACTTATAAAAACAAGAGAAAAATCCACGGCTGGCCGCACAAGCTGCCATATGGGTCCGCCGTGGAAAAACAGGGCGGATTTTGGGCTTGCAAAAGGGTAGCCGCTTCCGGTATGATAACGGATAGAGACAAACAGGAGAGGGGGCGGGGCCGTGCCGCTGGATGTGAAAAGCGCTGTCGCGGACGCGTTGATGGAAATGATCACCCGACGGGGCGCGGATAAAATTACAGTGAAGGATCTGGTGGAAGCGTGCGGGATCTCCCGCCAGACATTTTACTATCACTTTCGGGACATTACAGATGTTGTAGAGTGGGCTGCCCGCCGCGCCGGAGAGCGCATCCTGGAGGAGAGCCTCCGGGCGCAGTCCCCTCAGGAGGCCCTGCGCCAGTTTGTCGGCTTTACCGCGGATTCCTGGCTTCTGATCCAGCGATTGCTGTGTTCGCAGCGGCGGGACGCCATGGAGCGGATCATGCTGCAATCCGTCCGGGGCTATCTGCAGGACCTGATGGAACGGCGGCAGGGCGGACCTGCCCTGAGCCGGGAGGACTGGGAGGCCATGCTGGACTTTTACGCCTGCGGGGTTACCGGCCTGCTGCTGAAGCACTGCGGCCGGAGGGACCTGGATCAGGCGCAGCTGGCGGATCAGATCTGCCGCCTGCTGTCTGAGCAGATGCTGCATCCCCCAAAAACTTGACAAAAGCGCCCCTGTGTCAAACTTCCTGACACAGGGGCGCTTTTGTCAGGACAGATGGCCGGGATTGCCAGTGGCTTTCGCAGGGAATACATGCTATAACAACAGCATCAGAGAAGCAGGCCCCGCGCTGCGGGCCGGAAGGGAGTGCCGAAATGGAACTGAGAGATGGGATGTTTGCGGTGAAGGTCTGCGAACTGGAGCGGCAGTACGGCCTGCTTCAGACCCGTCTGGAACTGTGCCAGGGCGCGGATCACAGCAAGATCCGGCAGATTCTGCAGGAGGGGCTGGACGAGTATCGGGAAAATGCCCTGCTGCTGGAGAAGCGCACAGAGGGCTGCAGATCCCCGGCGGTGGCGGAACTGTCAGCCGCCCAGCGGGACTATACCCGCCGGGTGGAGGAGATCCTGCGGGAAAAGCTGCCCCGGCTGATGCATGGTGAGGAGGATCCCATGGAGGAGCAGGCAGAGGCGGCGGCTCTCTATGCGGAGTATGCCATTGACTTTGCGGGCCAGGCCATGCGGGGCGCTCTGCTGGCGGCGCTGATGGCGATGGACCGGCAGATGGACTGTGAGGAACGGGAAAAACAAGGAAAGGAAGACATTTGATGAAAGAAGTGAAACCCCCGAAACGTCCCTTGATTTTTTACTACTGTGTGGCGATTCTGGTCTTGCTGCTGTTCAACTTCCTGGCTATGCCCTGGATGGCCCAGCGGCAGATCCAGGAGGTGGACTACAACACCTTTGTGGAGATGCTGGAGGACGGCCAGGTGGGCCTGGTCCAGCTTCAGGAGCAGGAGAACCGTGTCCTTTTTACGAATACGGAGGAGACGGCCGTCTATAAGACCGCCCTGGTTGGGGACCCGGACCTGACCCAGCGGGTGCTGGATGCCGGGGCATCCCTGACCGGCGAGGAGATCCAGCAGACAGATCCCATCCTCAGCTTTCTTTTGAGCTGGGTGCTGCCCATTGTCATCTTTATCGCGCTGGGGCAGTATCTCTCCAGGCGGATGATGAAGAATATGGGCGGCCCCAACGCCATGATGTTCGGCAAATCCAGTGCGAAAATGTATGTGAAGTCCTCAGAGGGCATCAAGTTCTCCGACGTGGCCGGCGAGGATGAGGCCAAGGAGAACCTGAAGGAGATCGTGGAGTACCTCCACGACCCCGGCAAGTACCGGGAGATCGGCGCCTCTATGCCCAAGGGCATCCTGCTGGTGGGCCCTCCCGGCACCGGCAAGACCATGCTGG
>CAMMCS010000088.1 GCA_946494635.1 uncultured Oscillibacter sp.
GCGGCTGAAAACGCGGGTCACCGAACTGGAAAACCAGCTGCTGGCGCTGGAAAAATTTTTGGCAGACCAGGGCCTGCTGCCTCCAGCGCCGGAGCCCTCGGATGCCAAGGACACCCTCAAGCGTCCGCCGGATGCCTCCGCCATATTCCCTGCCCGGACGGAGGAGGTCATCGCCTGCCCCCGCTGCGGCCGCCGCCAGAGAGGCAACCGGGATTCCTGCTACGCCTGCGGCCTGCCCTTTCAATACGAAGCTGAATAACCGCCCAGAGGCCCGGCCCTTGCCGGGCCTCATATTTTTGCCCATTGGGGGCAAACTGTGGGACAGAAGCCAATGAAAGCGAGGCGGCGCACCATGAACGACAAGCGTCTGGGCCGGCAGACCGTGGCCCTGTCCCATCCCCCCTCCGTCCTCTCCTTCGCCAACATCGGCGGGAAATTCGAGGGCCAGGGGCCTCTGGCGGAGTATTTCGACGAGATCAACCCCGACTCCTTCTTCGGGGAAAAGACCTGGGAGAAGGCGGAGTCCGTCATGCAGAAAGCCGTCCTGCAGCGGGCGCTGCAGAAGGCGGAGCTGACCCCCGGCGATCTGGACTATATCCTGGCCGGGGACCTGCTGAACCAGTGCATCGGCTCCTCCTTCGGCCTGCGGGACTTCCGCATCCCCTTTTACGGGCTCTACGGCGCCTGCTCCACCATGGGGGAGAGCCTGAGCCTGGCGTCCCTGCTGATCGACGGCGGCTACGCCGACCGGGCCGCCGCCCTGACCTCCTCCCACTTCTGCACCGCCGAGCGGCAGTACCGGATGCCGGTGCCCTACGGCAGCCAGCGGACCCCCACCGCCCAGTGGACCGCCACCGCCGCCGGCTGCACCATCCTGGGCAGCGACGGGCCCGGCCCCTATATCACCCACGTCACCTGCGGGAAAATCGTGGACAAGGGCATCGCCGACGCCAACAACATGGGCGCCGCCATGGCCCCGGCGGCCTATGACACCCTCTCCGCCTTCTTCCGGGACACCGGATACAAGCCCGCGGACTTCGACCTCATCATCACCGGCGACCTGGGCGCGCTGGGCCACGACATCGTCCGGGACTTCTTCCAGCGGGACGGCGTGGATCTGGGCCCCCAGTTCCAGGACTGCGGCCTGCTGCTCTATGACCGCAAGCAGCAGGATATGCACGCCGGCGCCTCCGGCTGCGGCTGCTCCGCCTCCGTCCTCAACGGCTACCTTCTCCGCAGCATGCGGGAGGGGAAGTGGAAAACCATCCTCTTCGCCCCCACGGGGGCCCTGCTGTCCCCCACCTCCTCCGGCCAGGGGGAGTCCATCCCCTCCATCTGCCACGCGGTGCGGCTGAGCGCCGTCCGGTAGCCCATTTTTTCAGGAGGTCTCTTCCATGGAATATCTCAACGCGTTCCTCTGCGGCGGCATTCTCTGTGCCATCGGGCAGGTCATCATCGACAAGACCCGGCTGACCCCCGCCCGGATCCTCACCGGCTATGTGGTGGCCGGCGTGCTGCTCAGCGCCCTGGGGCTGTACGAGCCCCTGGTGGAGTGGGGCGGCGCCGGGGCCACGGTGCCCCTGACGGGCTTCGGCCACAACCTGGCCAAGGGCGTCCGGGAGGCGGTGGCCGCCGACGGCTGGCTGGGGGTCTTTACCGGCGGCCTCACGGCTGCCGCCGGAGGTATCACCGCCGCCGTGGTGGCGGGTGTGATCGCCGCCGCGCTCTTTCGGCCCGGTGACAAGCGGTAAGGGAAACAGGGCGGCCGTTGCCGCCCTGTTGTTATTTTGTCATTTTTTTGTTGTTCTTTCCGGTCGGGTTCCCTGCTATACTATGAGCAGCGACAAAATTCGACAGAAAGGAACATCTGATCATGCGCCGCTTAACCGCTTTTCTGCTGACCCTGCTCATGCTGCTGTCCCTGGCCGCCTGCGGCGGCCAGACCTCCGATCCTCCCGCGGAGGACCCCGACGCCCCGGACACCGGAGCGGGCGAGCCCGTGGAGGTCCTGCCCCCCGAGCCGGAGCCCTATGACATCCTGGACCCCACCGTGATGCCGGAGGGCGGCGTCCGGGACGGGGTGACCTATGTGGCCTATGACGGCATTGTGGAGCATCTGTTCTTCCACCCGGTCATCGCCTATCCGGAGCTGGCCTTCGACGGGGACGCCCAGGCCAACGGCCTGGACGACTACATGGTGACGGTGGACGAGTACAACAAGATCCTCCAGAGCGTCTATGACAAGGGCTATGTCCTGGTGGACATCGGCGATGTCTGGAGCGAGACCACCGGCGAGGACGGTCAGCCCAAGATGGTGAAGAACACCCTGTACCTGCCGGAGGGCAAAAAGCCCCTGATCCTCTCCTACGACGACACCAACTACTACGACTATATGCTCCAGAACGGCTTTGCCTACAAGCTGATCATCGGCGAGGACGGCAAGATCGCCTCCTGGGGCAAGGACCCCCAGGGCAACGAGGTGGTCAGCCGGGACCTGGACGCCATCCCCATCCTGGACAAGTTCGTGGAGGAGCACCCGGACTTCTCCCCCTTCGGCGCCAAGGGCTGCCTGAGCCTCACCGGCTACCAGGGCATCCTGGGCTACCGGACCCAGACGGACACCAAGAGCTGGAGCGAGGCCCAGGAGGCCAACCGCCAGAAGGAGATCGAGGCGGTGAAGCCCATCGTCGCGGAGCTCAAGCGCACCGGCTGGACCTTCGGCAGCCACACCTGGGGCCACATCCGCCTGGGCAGCAAGTCCATGGAGTCCATCCAGGCGGACACGGCGCGGTGGTTCGACGAGGTGGGCAGCCTGGTGGGCCCCACCACCATCCTGTTCTACCCTCACGGGGAGCGGCCCGACGGCAACGACTGGCAGAACACCGGCCCGGTGTTCCAGTACCTCCAGAGCCAGGGCTTCCGGGTCTTTGCCTCCGTGGGCATCGAGAGCTTCAGCTATATCAAGAAGGACATCTGCGCCGTCATCTGCGACCGGCTCCACCCGGACGGCACCACCCTGCGCCATTCCAGAGACCGGTACTTGCAATTCTATGACGCAAAGGATATCATGGATGTAACGGTACGTCCCCAGCGGGAGATCGACTGGGCGTAAAGGAGGCAATCCGCCATGAAAAACACCGGCGTCTGCCCCAAGTGCGGCGGCAAAGACATCCTGCGGATCTTCGGAGCCATCACGGACCGCAGTGACGGCAACAGGCCCCCTGTCGCCGTCTCCGGCATCTCCGTGCCCCGGGCCCACCGCTACGTCTGCTGTATCTGCGGGTACTCCGAGGAGTGGATCGATCCCAAAGACCTGCCCGCATTGAAAAAGGAATTTGGCCGCCCGTGAGGCCGTCCCATCACCACACAGCAAAGGAGTGTATTCCCATGACCAGAGAAGAACTGAAGGCCGCGGCCGTCGCCATGCTGGACCGGGCCTACATCCCCTACTCCCACTTCCCGGTGGGCGCCGCCCTGGAGTGCAGCGACGGCACCGTGTACACCGGCTGCAACATCGAGAACGCCAGCTTCGGCCCCACCATCTGCGCCGAGCGGGTGGCTGTGTTCAAGGCCGTCAGCGAGGGGCACCGGGACTTTGTCCGCATCGTCATCGCCGGGCGGAGCCGGGAGCTCTGCGTCCCCTGCGGCGTGTGCCGCCAGGTGCTGCGGGAGTTCGCCCCTGACATCGAGATCATCTGCCTCAACGGCGCCGGGGAGGAGCGGACCTTCCGCCTTCCGGAGCTGCTGCCCCACAGCTTCGGGCCGGAGTACCTGGCCCCCGAAAACAACTGACCGCAGCAAACGAGGCCCGGACGCAGTGCGTCCGGGCCTCGTTCTGTTTCGTTTCCAATCCTATTGTGCCCGGAACACCCGGACAAACCAGTAGATCAGATCCCCGGATACCGCCCCCAGCGCCGCCGGCAGGAACCACACCGGCAGGGGCCATGCCAGGGCTGACCATACGGTGATCCAGGCAAACAGGCCGCAGAGCAGCGCCTTCAGCGTGCTGAGCAGGTTCCCCAGCAGGGCGCACACCCCTTCCCGGTTCTCCGGCGTAATTTTTACACCGGTGCTCCAGGCGCCGGGGGAGCGCCCCGCCGCCGTCAGCAGCAGGAACACCAGCCAGCCCAGGCCGTACAGGGCCAGCAGCTCCCACTTGCCGCCCCAGCGGTCGATCTCCCCGGCGAAGTTGTAGTGCATGGGAATCCGGCCCGGGATCCGCCGCCAGGACAGCAGCAGGAATCCCGCCGTCCCCGCCAGCACAAGCAGGCTCAGGCGGTTCATCCACCGGTCCAGGGATGTCTTTTTCACGGTTCCCGTCTCCTTGTCAGTGGGCCAGGATAAAGCGCTCCAGCTCCTCCGGCGTCCGTACCACCACGACGGCGCCGGCCTCCGCCAGCTCGCCGGGGGCGGCGTAGCCGAAGAACTCCACTCCCGCGCAGCCGATGCCGCATTCCCTGGCCCCCAGCACGTCAAACTTTCGGTCCCCTACCATCAGGATCTCCGGTTTCTGTTCCTCCGTCAGGCCCAGGCGGCGCATGGTCTCCCGGATCACGTCCGCCTTGGTCCAGTCCCCCTCAGGCGGGCTGCCGGTCACCACCGCCAGGGACGGCGTGAAGCCGAACTTCTCGCAGATGGGCACGCACAGGCTCTCCGGCTTGGAGGAGGCCAGGGCCAGCACATAGCCCTGCTCCTTCAGCCGGGCGCACAGGTCCGCCATGCCGGGGGCGGCCATGTTCTCGAACTTGCCGATGGGCTCGTACCGCTCCCGGAAGGCGGCGATGGCCTCCGCCGACCGCTCCGGCGAAAAGCCGCAGAAGTCGGTGAAGGAGTCCTGCAGGGGCGGGCCGATGAACTTGATGAGGGTGGACTCCGGCGGCACCGGCTCCCCCAGCTTGTCAAAGGCATACCGCAGGCTGTTGAGGATGCCCTCCTTGGAGTCTGTCAGCGTGCCGTCCAGGTCAAAGAAAATATAGTGATACATAAAGAATCTCCCCTTTTTTACGGGGAGATTCTATCATGTTTCCCCCGCCTCCGCAAGAGGGGGCCGGTGCTTTTTCCACCATACCAGGGTCCAGGCCAGCACCCCCGCCCCGGAGACGGCGCCGGCGATCAGCACCCCCTGCCGCAGCCGGGCCCAGAGGCCCACGTCGGCCTCCAGCCGGCCTCGCAGGATCGTCCAGCTCTCCGGGAAGCCGCTGCGGACCATCTCTTCGCCATATTGGGCAATCCAGGGGCTCAGCGCCCGGTCCAGCTGGCCGTCCGCCAGGAACCACAGCCCCGCCAGGATCACCGCCCACATCAGCCACACCAGCCAGACCTGCCGGGTGCGCCGCAGGAGGCCGCCGCCCCGGCGCAGCGCCGGCCGCAGCCGCTCCGGCACCCACAGAAGCGACGCCTCTCTCCCCGCCCGGCGGCGCAGCCGCCATTCCAGCCCGGCGCACAGCACTGCCAGGCCCACGGCAAAGATCAGAGGCTTCCACGCATCCATGGTGTCATAGTACCGCATTTCCGCAAAGTCCAGCTCCAGCCTGCCCAGCCGCACCAGCCGCAGCAGCGCCCACCACTGGGCGGCGGAGGCGGCTAGCAGCTTGCGGTACAGGTTCTCCCAGATCCCGGTGTCCAGCGCCACGTCGCCATACCTGGCCGGGTAGGTGGACAGCACATAGCCGATCCATAGGAGGCCCACTGACAGCGGCCAGGCCGCCAGGCTGACATAGGCCACCTGGAATGCCGCCAGAACCGCCAGGGCCACGGCTCCGGCAAAGCAGACGTCGAACCGGGTCCGCAGCCGCACCAGCAGCAGGCGCCGCCGGGCCGGGCCCTCGGTCTCCGCCGGACGGCCCCGCAGGGTCTCCCCCGCCAGGATGTCGTCGGCGGCAACGCCGTACAGCTCCGCCAGGGCAGGCAGCACCGTGATATCCGGCAGCCCGGCACCGTTTTCCCACTTGCTCACCGTCTTGTTGGAGACGCCCAGCTGCTCCGCCGCCTCCTGCTGGGTCATGCCCCGGGCCTTCCGCAGCGCCGCCAGATAGGCGCCTGTCTTTTTGGCATCCATAGGCCCCCCTCCTCTCTGGCTCCAGCATACCGCAAACCGGGCCGTTTGACCATCCCCCGCCTCAGAATTTTGTCTGCGGAGCGTGGAATCTGGCCTGGGGCGGGAAAAACGGCAGCGCGGGAGACCCGCTCCGCTGCTATGCCTCCCCGTCCGGGATGTAGCGCATAATGTCCCCCACCTCACAGTCCAGGATCTTGCAGAACATCTCGATGGTGTGGGTGCTGACGCTCTCGTTCCGCTTCAGCCGGGTGATCTGGGCCGGGCTGATGTGATACGTCTTGATGAGGGCATATTGGGAGATACCTTTTTCCTTCATTACATTCCACAGGTTGTCATAGGAGATCATCACACGCAAGCCTCACTTTCTGCTTGCATGTTAACCGAAAACGATCTATAATAAGATTAACCAATATCGGTTAATGTTGACATAAGGTCAAACGTGCGGGCAGCGAAAAAAATCAAACCGGTATGCAGCCAGTTAATTGTATAAATCTTACGGGCTGATATAATGGATTCTGTACAAGAAGCCCGGCGAGCATGCAATTAACTGCATGTACCTTTGAGAAATCATGTGAAAAACAGGAGGGAAACGATCATGCATGAAGAGTTTAAAGTCTTTGGAGGAAAAGCATGGGCGGTGACAGATGACACCCTGATTTACGCAGGCCAAAGCATCCCCTTTTCAGATTTGGCATCCATCAACTTGGTAACAACACCGACCACCCCTTTGACAAACGGTGTGGCGCAGGCCACATATGGCGGGAAAGTCCTCCTTTTAGTGTTTAAATATGCCGACAAGGCAAGGGCCCATGCTGCGATTGACTATGTAAAAGACAAAATTGGTGAGATGCACGGTGTCAAAAAGGACTTCAAATACAAATTGCTCTCCCATACCGGAACATACTGGGAAGTATATCATGACTGCGTCATTCTCTACTTCATGCCCACTGGGTCACTTTTGGGCAATATTGCCCGGGGCGGTGTGACCGGCGGCAAAAAGCTGAGCTTTTCCGATATTACATCCATCCAATTTAAAGAGCCGACTGGTATGTCAGCAGGCTTTATTCAGCTCTCGTATCCCGGCAGCCTGGAAAACAAGGCCGGTGTGATTGCCGCGGTAAATGATGAGAATTCCATCCTCTTCCAGGCAGACCAGCTGCCTTTGGCAAGGGAGATTGTTGACTATATCGAAAACGGGCGCAAGCAGACAAAGCTTCCGCAGGCCGCCCCCGCCATCCAGCAGGCATCCGCCGCCGATGAGCTGAAGAAATTCAAGGAGCTTCTGGACATGGGCGTCATCAACCAGGAGGAATTTGACGCCAAGAAGAAGCAGCTTCTGGGGCTGTGACGCGCTCCAAAAGGACATAAAAATCCCCCGGCCGGCGGCCGGGGGATTTTCGTATCTTGTCTGGTCTCAAATTAGCCGAAGTAGCGCTTCAGCAGGCCCTCGAAAGCCTTGCCGTGGCGGGCCTCGTCGCGGGCCATCTCGTGAACGGTGTCGTGGATGGCATCCAGGTTGTACTGCTTGGCCAGCTTGGCCAGCTCGAACTTGCCCAGGGTGGCGCCGTTCTCGGCCTCGACCCGCATCTCCAGGTTCTTCTTGGTGGAGTCGGTCACCACGTCGCCCAGCAGCTCCGCGAACTTGGCGGCGTGCTCGGCCTCTTCCAGAGCGGCCCGGCGCCAATACTCGCCGATCTCGGGATAGCCCTCGCGATAGGCGACACGGGCCATGGCCAGGTACATGCCGACCTCGGTGCACTCGCCGGTGAAGTTGGCGTTCAGGCCGTCGATGATCTCCTTCTGGACCTCAGCGGGGACACCCTCGCCGAAGGACTTGCCCACGCCCACAACGTGCTCGGCAGCCCAGCTCAGCTCACCCTTCTGCTCCGTGAACTTGGAACCGGGAACACCGCACTGGGGGCACTTCTCGGGGGGATTCTCGCCCTCGTACACATAACCGCAGACAGAACAAACCCACTTCTTCAT
>CAMMCS010000089.1 GCA_946494635.1 uncultured Oscillibacter sp.
GTGCAGCAGGCACTTGGTGGGGATGCAGCCGATGTTCAGGCAGGTGCCTCCGATGTGCTCCCGCTCGATCAGCGTCACCTTTGCTCCCAGCTGGGAGGCCCGGATAGCGGCCACATAGCCGCCGGGGCCGCCGCCGATGACAATGATGCTCTTGGGGCCGGCGGCAGCCGGTGCAGCTGCCGGAGCCGCAGCGGGCGCCGCCGGGGCCGCGGCGGGGGCGGATGCCCCCACCTGCTCGCCCGGCTGGCCGATGTAGCCCAGCAGGCCCTTTACCGGCACATCCGCGCCTTCCTTGGCGACAATTTTCAGCAGGACACCGTCGGCCTCCGCCTCCACCTCGTTGGTGAGCTTATCCGTGGTGATCTCCACAATGGGCTCGCCGGCCTTGACGGAATCTCCCTCCGCCTTCAGCCACCGCTCCACGGTGCCCTCCTCCATGGTCAGCCCCAGCTGGGGCATTTTGATTTCCGTTGCCATTGTTCTTCGCTCCTCACAGCAGGATGTCCATGGGGCTCTCCAGCAGATCCCGGACCGTCATCTCAAACTTGGCCGCCACTGCGCCGTCCACCAGCCGGTGGTCGTAGGTCAGGGAGATCCGCATGACCTGATGCTTCGAAATGGTGCCGTCAGCCTCCATAACCAGCTCATCCTCCGTGCAGTTGACACCCAGGATCGCCGCATCCGGCTGGTTGATAATGGGTGTGAAGCTCTCCACGCCGAACATGCCCAGATTGGACACTGTAAAGGTGGAGCCCTTGTACTCATCTGCGCCCAGCTGGTTGCTGCGGGCCCGCTCTGCCAGATCCTTCGCCTTGGCAGACAGCGCCTCCAGGCTCAGCAGGTCCGCGTCCCGGATCACGGGGACAATCAGTCCCGTATCCAGGGCTACCGCCATGCCCAGGTTCACATGGGCCCGGCGGATCACCTGCTCGCCGTCCAGGCTCACCAGCATCTCCGGATGCTTCCGCAGCGCCTTGGATACCGCCTTGAGCACCAGGTCATTGACGGAGATGGCGTGGCCGCTCTCCTTCAGCTGCCGGCGGAAGGCCAGCAGCGCGGTGACATCCACCTTCACAGTCTGCGTCACCGGCGGGATCTCCACAGAGGAGGTGTACATCCGCTGGGCAACCACTTTCCGCATGCCGGTGAGCTTCTCCACCGTGTCGCCTTCCATCAGCTCCAGATTCTTCACCGGGAAGGCCGTGCCTGCGGCCGCAGGAGCAGCCGCCTTCTGAGCGGGAGCGGAAGCGGGCGCCTTGGGCGCGCTCTCTGCCGCAGCCAGGATATCCCGCTTGATGATCCGGCCGCTGGGACCGGTGCCGGTGACCGTGGCGTAGTCCACGCCCATCTGCTTTGCGATCTTCCGTGCCAGGGGGGAGATGCGGATTTTCCTGCCGTCCTTGGCGGCGGGAGCGGCCTCCTGCGCGGGGGCAGGGGCTTCCTGGGCCGCGGGAGCGGCGGGGGCAGCTGCCGGGGCCGCGGCGGGGGCGGATGCCCCCACCTGCTCGCCCGGCTGGCCGATGTAGCCCAGCAGGCCCTTTACCGGCACATCCTCCCCCTCGTGGGCAACGATCTTCAGCAGGACGCCGTCGGCCTCCGCCTCCACCTCGTTGGTGAGCTTATCCGTGGTGATCTCCAGAATGGGTTCGCCGGCCTTGACGGAATCCCCCTCCGCCTTCAGCCACCGCTCCACGGTGCCCTCTTCCATGGTCAGCCCCAGCTGGGGCATTTTGATTTCCGTTGCCATGATGGTCCCTCCTTATTTCGCCAGCAGCTTGTGGGCCGCCGCGACAATGTCCGCGGGGTGGGGGAACATGGCGTCCTCCAGCGGCGGGGAGAAGGGAGAGACCACGTTGGCGGCTGCCACCCGGGCCACGGGGGCATCCAGGTCGTCAAAGAGCTCCTCCTGGATTTCGGCCGCGATCTCGGCGCCAATGCCACCGCGGCGGGCGCCCTCTTCCACCACCATCACGTTGCCGGTCTTCTGGACGGAGGCCTTGATGGTCTCCCAATCCAGAGGCACCAGGCTCCGCAGATCCACAACCTCGGCGTCAATGCCCTGGGAAGCCAGCGTCTCGGCGGCCTCCAGGGAGAAATACAGCTGGCGGGACCAGGTGAGGATCGTCAGATCCTTGCCGGGCCGCTTGATATCCGCCTTGCCCAGGGGGATCATGTACTCCCCGTCAGGAATCTCTTCCTTCTTGGCGTAGAGGAGCTTGTGCTCCAGGAACACCACCGGGTCGTCGCTGCGGATAGCGGACTTCAGCATACCCTTGGCGTCCGCAGCCGTGGCGGGGGCCACCACCTTCAGGCCAGGGATGTGGGTGAACAGCGCCTCCAGGCACTGGGAGTGCTGGCCGGCATTCCGGCGGCCGGCACCGATGGGTGCCCGGAACACGATGGGCACCTTTACCTGTCCGCCGGTCATGTAGCGCATCTTGGCGGCCTGGTTCATCACCGGATCCAGGCAGACGGTGATGAAGTCGTCGTACATCCACTCTACCACAGGCCGCAGGCCCCGCATGGCCATGCCGACGGCCATGCCGGTGAAGCCGGACTCACTGATGGGCGTGTCGATAACCCGCAGGGGGCCGAACTCGTCCAGGAAGCCCTGGGTGATGGCAAACACGCTGCCCATCACCGCCATATCCTCGCCCAGGACCACCACGTTCTTGTCCCGGACCATCTCTTCATGCAGACCCTCACGGATCGCCTTGCTGACAGTCAGTGTACTCATCTTGCCACACACTCCTCATTATCTTCGCAATATACGTCGGTAAAGGCCTCGCTGACATCGGGATAGGGAGAGCTGTCCGCAAACTCATAGGCAGCCTCGATCTCGTCGGCCTTCTCCTTGTCAATGGCGTCCAGCTCCGCCTCAGTCGCGACACCGTCCTCCAGCAGCTTCTTGCGGAAGTTTGCGATGGGGTCGTGTTCGTGGGCCTCTTCCAGATACTCCTTGGGGCGATAGGCTGCCGGGTCGCCGCAGTAGTGGCCCTGCCAGCGATAGACAATGTTCTCCACCAGATAGGGGCCCTTGCCGGCGCGGGCGTGGGCAACAGCCTTCTTTACCGCCTCGTACACTGCCAGCACGTCGCAGCCGTCCACCGTGACGCCGGGGATGTCATAGGCCTTGGCGCGGACGGCGATGGTATCGGTATTTGTGACCCGGTGGATCTCCGTAGAGACGCCATAGTGGTTGTTCTCGCACAGGTACACCACCGGCAGATGCCAGGCAGCGGCCATGTTGATGGACTCGTGGAAAGTGCCCTGGTTGGAGGCGCCGTCGCCGAAGAAGCACAGCGTGACCTCATCGGTGCCCATAATCTTGGACGCCATGGCAGAGCCGGTGGCGATGGGGATACCAGCGCCCACGATGCCGTTGGCGCCCAGGATGCCCAGGCCCACGTCGGCAGCGTGCATGGAGCCGCCCTTACCGCGGCAGTAGCCGGTGGACTTGCCGAACAGCTCCGCCATCATCTTCTTGCTGTCAGCGCCCTTTCCCAGCAGGTGGCCGTGGCCCCGGTGGGTAGAGGTGATATAGTCCGTGGGACGCAGGGCGGCATTGGAGCCCACCACGCTGGCCTCCTGACCAATGCACAGATGGATGTTTCCGGCCAGCATGCCCTTTGTGAAGCAGTCGGCCGCCTTCTCCTCAAACCGACGTACCCGGACCATGCCTCCGTACAGCTTCAGGAGGAAATCTTTTTCGTACTTTGCCACGATTCAACACAACCTTTCTTCGTGTACGCTTTATCAGTGCGCAATGGAATAATAGATAATCGCCGGAACCAGGGACAGCAGGGGCAGGATCACGGTCTCCACCGCCACATGCCAGTAGCCCTTTCTGTAGGACACGCCGGACAGCGCGAAGAGCATGACCACGGTGCCGTTCCAGGGCAGGGTGTCCAGACCGCCGCAGGCGATGGACGCCACCCGGTGAATGATCTCAGGAGAATATCCCCAGGAGACAAAGGTCTCGCCGAAGAGGTTCAGGGCAATGGTCAGACCGCCGGAAGCGGAACCCGTGATGCCGGCAATGATGGTGGTGATGGCAGCGACCTTCACCAGGCCCGGCAGGGGCAGGTTGATGATGTTCTCCTGCACCAGGGCAAATACCTCGGTATTGGAGACCACCTGGCCAACGCCCACCACGGAAGCGATGATGATGCAGGGGAAGATGCCGTTGTTGAAGCCCTCGGAGAGGATGTCGCCAAAGCCCTTCACGCCGCCCAGAGCCTTGCAGAAGAAAATCAGGGACAGGACGCAGCCGGCGGCCAGGCCGTACATCAGCTCCACATCAAAGCCGTTGATCAGAACGAAGGTAACCACCAGGGGGATCAGGGAGATGACGAAGTTGGGGGCGCGGCTCTCCAGCTCCTTCTCATCCAGGATGCCGCCGCTGACCTGATAGAGCTCGATAGCGGCTTCCGGATCATTGCGGCCCTTCTTGGCCTGCCAGTACAGATACCCAACGCCGACGATCAGCATGAACAGGGTCGCCAGAACGCCCTCCACAGGAGCTGCGGTCAGGCTGGTGCCGAGGATCTGAGAGGGGATGATGTTCTGCATCTGCAGGCTGCCGGGCATCTGGCCCATGGCAAAGGTCGCGATGGCCAGGCCGGTGATGCCGGGGAATAAGTACCAGGGGATGCCCGCCTTGGGGAACAGGATCTTGGCAAAGGGCAGCAGAACGAAGATCATCACGGTGACCTGAATGCCGCCGTACACCAGCAGGCCGCCCACCAGCACATAAATCAGCAGGGTCCACTGGGCACCGGCTTTGTTGATCAGCGTGCTGCTGATCCGCCAGGTAGCGCCGCTCTTGTCATACAGAGCACCCAGCAGTGCGCCCAGAGCGAAGATGATCAGCCAGTTGCCGACGAAGTCCTTCATGCCGATCAGGTAGGAGCCCTCCGCCCCAACCATCTCGGCAGCCACATCCAGGCCGCCGGTCAGTGCCACAATGGACGCTGCAAGAACGGATGCCAGGAACATGCTGATCTTCCGGTATGCCGCGAAGATCAAGACGCCAAACGCCAGGAGGATGCCAATTACGCTAACAATAATCATTTGCCTCTGTCCTTTCTCTTCTTGTTTGTCGGGTCCTCTGCGGTCGGATTCTCTCCCCGGTTTTTGTTTATAGTGGCGGAAAACCCCCGGAGATCAAATCCGCGTCTATTATATTTCGCCTAAAACAAGAAGTAAAATTTTCTTTTTTTATGGAAAGATAAAAAGGTATTATCCTCTTGTGCAAAAAGATTTGCAAATCTCCTGCGCTTCCATTAGAATATAGCGTACTATCATTTTTTTGCTTCCCGTCAATCCAGAATACAGTACAAAGGAGGAGATCAAATGCTGGATCTGAAACGGATGCAATATCTGGAAGCCGTCTATCTCTACAAGAATTTCACAAAGGCCAGTGAAATGCTCCATGTCTCGCAGCCGGCAATTTCCAACGCCATCAACGCCCTGGAGTCGGAGCTGAAAATCAAGCTGATGGTCCGCAACTCCAAAAATGTCACCTTTACCTATGAGGGAGAACAGGTGATGGGGCGCATCACCAAAATTCTGGAGCTGTTCCGGGAGACGGAATCCGTGATCCGGGACCTGTCAGAATCCGCAGAGCAGCGGCTGCGGCTGGGCATCTCCTACGCCATGACGCAGCAAATCATCCCTGTGGTCTTTTCCTCCTTCCTGCAGATCCATCCCAATGTACAGATCACCTGGAACGAGGGCTCTATGAACGAGCATCTTGACCTCCTCCGCAACGACGCGCTGGATCTGGTGTACAACGGCCTTCCCACCGGCCTGGCGGCAGAGGGGCTGCGGCTGATCCCCGTCAGCGTTGCGGAGGTCCACGCAGTCATTCATCCCAGCCATCCGCTGGCCCGGTTGGAGCGGATCCCCCTGCAGGCCCTCTGCAGCGAATCCCTGGTGATGATGGACACCCAGTCCCGGGTCTATGAGCTGATGAGCGAGGAATTCAAAAAGAACAAGCTGGCCCCCCGCATTGTCTTCAATTACAAGCAGATCGCCTGTATGGCGGATATGGTGCGGAGCAGCCGGTTTGTGGGGATCCTCAGCGTGGGGCGGGGCGAGCAGCCCATCGGCTGCGAGGGGCTGGTCCTGCGGCCCCTGTGGACGCCCATCACCTTTGACGTGGGATTCTTCATGAAAGACAGCCGCTATCTGCCCAAAATCGGGCAGGAGCTGGTTCAGTACATCCTGAATAATGCCCGACTCAAAAACGCCGGCGCGTCCGCCTCCCTTTCCCAAGATGAATGACCTGTACTGCCGCCGGCTCCGCGCGAAAAATTTCCAGAAATTCAATCACAAAATATTATTGTCACATAACCGCCCTGAATGTTGTTATAAAATAAACAAGATCGTTATTATTTAAACAGGCCGCTTTGGCGGAATTGCACAGCGAGTTTTGCCTTTTTCCCGCTGTCCGGCAGACAGAGTCGTTTGCTTCTTTCCGCCTGCAGCCGCCGACAAACGGTCTCAGAGGAGCGTATCCTGTGTCTGATGAAATCCAAGTAACATTGGTGGCCAACGCCGGTATTCTGCTGTCTTTCCGGGGCAGAAAGCTTTTGATTGACGGCCTCTTCCGGGCCGAGGACACGCCGTTCAGCTGTATTCCCGCCAAAACGCTGGAAAAGCTCCTGAACGGGTATCCTCCCTATGACGACATTGACTACCTTCTTTTCACCCACTACCATCCCGACCACTTCTCTCCGGAGATCACCCGCTCCTATCTGGAGCGGCGCGGCGCAAAGGGTGTCCTCCTCCCCCCCGGGCATGGCGCGGATTTGCTCCGTCTGCAAGAAGAATTGGAGGCGCTGCAGATTCCCTGTCTCATCGCAGAGACCTCCGGTGTCTCCGAGGCCCGTCCGGCAGCGGATCTGCAGATCCGCACGCTTCCAACGGGACACTTGGACCCCAAGTTTCAGGACGTGCCCCATGTCGCGCTTTTGCTGACACTTGGTGAAAAGCGCCTGCTTGTGACCGGAGACGCAGACTACATCCACGAGACCTTTCCAGCGCTTCCTCCGCTGCGGGCCGTCTTCCTCAATCCGCTGTTTTTCCACGCCTGCAGCACCGGCACCTTCTTTCGCGGCTCCTTTCAAACAGATGCCTTCTGCGTCTATCACGTTCCCTTTCCGGAGGATGATGTCTTCCACCTGCAGAGCATGCTGGAGCGGGACCGGCAGCAGGCGCAGCGGAGCCGCCCTGTATTTGTTCTGAATCAGCCGGATCAGCAAATTCTTCTCTAGCCCCGGGACCCCTGGCGATTGTTCAGGAAATCTCCTCATGGCCTCCAAAAAAGGCCGGCAAAATGGCAGGTTCAGCATCAAAGCTTCTGCAATGGAGGCGTTTCCTGTACCAGCCGCGAAAAGAGCCCGGGGTGAGCAGGGGCATCTCAGGGCCTTTTTGCAATCAAGCCCATGCACCAGGTAAATTCCCGAAGCGGGGCCCCAACGGCGTCTGTTCTCTTTGTCGGCGATCCTGGCGCGCCGCTTTTCAGCAGCTGTGCCCCTTGGACGCAGCTGCATTAAAAAAGCAAACGGAGCGGGTGCTTCCGCACCTGCTCCGTTAATTTTCTGAATCAGCTGTCAGCGTCCCATTGAAAACTACAGCTTGTCCCACTATTTTAGAGGCCCCCCACAGCCCCCTCCCCCCTTCTTGGAAAATCCGAAAAGGGGCCGGGTTCCTCAAAGAGGAAGAGAGATTTTTTCCGAATTGTTTACGAAACCGGCTTGAATACTCGTATCTTTTGTTTCAGGGCGCAAAAAAGGGCCCAAGGTAACGCAAATTACCTTGGGCCCAATTTCAGCATCGGGTCAATATTCCAGGGAGGATCTGCCTAGGATAAAAGGCAGAGGCTCATCAGCCGTTGCCCTTCACCATGGAGGCGATCTCCGCGGCGAAGTTCTCCTGCTT
>CAMMCS010000090.1 GCA_946494635.1 uncultured Oscillibacter sp.
TGCTGGCTGAGATAGGCCTCCGCCGCGGCCCGGAGCCGCTCCTGCTTCCGGCGGTCCACCGCCTCCCGGGGCAGGCCCGCGCAGTTTCCGCTGCGGAGCTTCACCTCCACGAAGCAGATGGTGCCGTCACGGTCCCGGGCCACCAGATCCAGCTCCCCAAATCGGCAGCGCCACTGGCTGGCCAGCAGCTCAAAGCCCCGCTTCCGCAGGTATTGGGCCGTTACGGCCTCTCCCCGGTCTCCCAGGGCCTTGGTGGTGCTCATGTCCGCCTGGCCTCCCACTTCTTCAGGAATGTCCGCCGGTGGGCGGGACAGGGGCCATAGGTGTCCAGCATCTCGTAGTGGAGCTTTGTGCCGTACCCCTTGTGCTTGGCGAACCGGTACTGTGGGTACTCCTTGTCCAGCACGTCGGTGACGTACCGGTCCCTGCTGACCTTGGCCAGGATGGAGGCTGCCGCGATGGAGGCGCTCTTCCCGTCCCCGCCCACCAGGCACACATGGGGCGCGGTGATGGCAACGGCGCTGCCATGGTCCCGGTTGCCGTCGATGAGGCACAGTTCCGGTTTGACGGAAAGCCCATCGATGGCCCGCTGCATCGCCAGCATCCGGGCATTGAGGATGTCCAGCTGGTCGATCTCCTCCGCCGTGACAGCGGCCACGCTGCAGGCGACGGCGGCCTGGGTGATGGCGCCGAACAGGGCATCCCGCCTCTTCGGCGTCAGCTTCTTGGAGTCGTTGAGGCCGGGGAGGTCGATCTCCCGGGGCAATATGACGGCGGCGGCGTACACCGGGCCCGCCAAGGGCCCGGCCCCCGCCTCGTCCACCCCGCAGAGGGCGGTGAGGCCGCTGTTCCATTGTTGACGCTCATAGATCCAGAGGTCCATTTCCATCCTACCAATACTCCATGACGATCTTCTTGCAGGTGCGGCAGACCCAGGCGGGCCGTTCCCAAGAGCCAGCATCCCTTGGGCTGGTAAATAGATTCTGGAGCAGGATCCCGCCCCGCTTCTCAATCCCTCCCGTCGTGAGCCACTTCGGCCTCGGCACATCCGCGGGAAGGAAATAGTCCCAATTCGCCAATGTGTTCAGAACCCCGGGCTCCATCTCTTTTCCGCAGACAGGGCAGTTCACAAGTATGCCTCCCCTCATGTATGCTCATGAACCAGAAGATACCAGAAGATCACATCTGCGTTACCAATACTGTATGACGATCTTCTTGCAGGTGCGGCAGGCCCAGGCGGGCCGGTCCAGCGCGCCGGAATCCTTTCCGCTGGTATAGGGGGCGTTCAGCACGATCCCGCCCCGCTCTTCAATGCGTTTCGTCGTGTGCAGGCTCAGCTCTGGTGCGCCCTGGGGCAAAAAGTAGTCCCACTTCCCATATGTGTTCCGAAATCCGGGCTCCATTTCTCTCCCGCAGACAGGGCAGTTCATGGGTACGCCTCCCTTACTCTGACGTTGCAGGCTGTTCCGTTTCCTCCGGCACTTCCAGTGTAAAGCGCCCCAGCTTGCCAGATCGGTACTCGTCCAGCAGGATCTTGGCCATCCGCTCCGTGTCCACCTCGCCGCCGGAGATCAGGAAGCCCCGCTTTTTCCCGGCGGTCTCCAGCAGGCGGTAGCCCCAGGCCACGTCCGCCTCGCCGTCCTCCCGCTCCGGCAGGGCGGGGAGCTTGTAGCTGGTTTTCAGTGCTTCCGGATAGCTGGCGCCCAGGTAGGCCATCAGGTGGCAGCCCAGGGTCTCCACGTCCAGGATCTCGTCCTTCACCGCGCCGGTGTAGGCCAGGTTCAGCCCCACGCTCTGGTCCTCGAACTTGGGCCAGAGGATGCCGGGGGTGTCCAGCAGCTCCAGCCCGCGGTCGATGGGCACCCACTGCTTGGCCCGGGTGACACCGGGCCGGTCCTCGGTCTTGGCGGTCTTGCGGCCGGCGATGCGGTTGATGAAGGTGGACTTGCCCACATTGGGCACCCCCAGGATCATCACCCGCACCACCCGGTTCTGCCCCTTCTCCGCGTAGGCACGGAGCTTGTCCGCCAGCAGCGTCCGCACCGCACCGGCAAACTGCTTGGTGCCGGCGCCGCTCTTTGCGTCGCACTCCAGCACCGCATAGCCCTTAGCCCGGAACCAGGCTGCCCAGCGCCTTGTGGCCTCCGGGTCCGCCTGATCCACCCGGTTCAGCACCACCAGCCTAGGCTTGCCCGCCGTCAGCTCGTCGATGTCCGGGTTCCGGCTGGACACGGGGATCCGGGCGTCCACGATCTCGCATACCGCGTCCACGTTTTTGATCTGCTCGGCGATCATCCGCCGGGTTTTGGTCATGTGACCGGGATACCATTGAATGTTCATGCTGCTTCCTATCCCGCCGCCGAAGCGGCGTCAAAT
The DNA here is from genome assembly GCA_946494635.1 of uncultured Oscillibacter sp. Classification (GTDB taxonomy): domain Bacteria; phylum Bacillota; class Clostridia; order Oscillospirales; family Oscillospiraceae; genus Oscillibacter. The sequence goes on from CAMMCS010000090.1 coordinate 2,377, forward strand.
ACGCTTCCAGGCGTCAATCAATTCCCGTGATGGGGCCGATGCGGCTGAAGTCCCGCTCCGTGGTGCCCTCGTCGGCGCCGGGGAACAGCAGGAATACTGCCTTGCCGATGACGTACCGGGTATCCACCGTGCCCAGGTCGCTGCTGCGGCTGTCGCTGGAGTGGTTGCGGTTGTCCCCCATGACGAAGATGGAGCCCTCCGGCACCGTCAGGGGGAACTGCGTCCCCTCCTCCACATAGGTGGGTTCATTGATATACGGCTCCTCCAGGGGCTGATCGTCCACATAGACCACGCCGGAGGCAAAGTCGATGTCCACGGTCTGTCCCTCCACCGCGATGACCCGCTTGACGATGGGCTCCTCCATAAAGCTCTCCTTCCGCAGCACCACGATGTCGCCGTATTGATAGTCATTGTCCAGCAGAGAGGTGAGTACCAGCAGCCGGTCCCCGTCCTGCAGGGTCGGAACCATGGAGTGGCCATCCACCCCGATGAGCCGCACTACAAAGGTGAACAGCAGCACCACCGCCAGCACAGAGCAGACCAGCGCCTGGGTCCACTCATACAGGTCCCGGCCTGCTGGCTTCTGCTCCTCCGGCTTCTGCTCCTCCGCTTCTGTCTGTTCCGTCTGTTTCTTTTTCCACATGATGATACCCTCCAGGGCGGTCGGCCCCTGTTGTTGATCTATGGGTGCCCGCGCTCATGCCAGCGGGCCGATCCTGCCGTAGTCCCGCGCGCCGGTGGACTCCGTCACACCCGGAAACAGCAGGAGTACCGCCTGTCCCAAAATCTCCCGGACATCCACCGGGCCCAGGTCAGGATCCCGGCTGTCGTCGCTGTCATTGCGGTTGTCCCCCAGGACAAAGACGCAGCCCTCTGGCACGGTGACCGGGAAATCCAGCCCCTCCTCCAGATAGGTGGGCTGGCGGATATAGTCCTCCTCCAGCGCCGCGCCGTCCACATAGACCACGCCGGCGTCAAAGTCAATGTCCACCGTCTGGCCCTCTACCGCGATCACCCGCTTGACAATCGGCTCCCCGTCCCGGAAGCTCTCACGCCGGAGGATCACGATGTCCCCGGCCGCGGGGTCTCCGCACAGCAGGCGGCTCACCGTCAGCAGGCAGTCCCCGTGCTGAAGCGTCTCCCGCATGGAGCCGCCGTCCACCAGCACCAGCCTGACCGCGAATGTAAAGATCGCCACCGCCGCCAGCACCACACATACCAGGGCGCCGATCCACTCGTACAGATCCCGTCCCCGGGGCGCCGCGGGCTTTGCTTCCCGCTTCCTCTCTTCCATGCTCCGCTCCTTCCGGGCTGCGAGCCCCCAGCATAACTATGTTAGTATAGCAAAGACCGGCGGAAATCACAAGGGATGGCAGGGAAATTTTCAGAAATCCGGGGCGGAAAAGAGCGGCAGGCGGCCCCTCCTCCAGTGAAAAGCGGCCCAGGCGGCGGGAATTCCCGCCGCGCAGGGCCCAGAACCGCCCAACCGCTCAAAAAACCAGAAAAAGAGAGGCTTTCGCCTCTCTTTCGTCCGGGATCACAGCTTTTCCTTGACCTTGGCGCCCTTGCCCACGCGGCCGCGCAGATAGTACAGCTTGGCCCGGCGCACAGCGCCGCCCCGAACCACCTCGATGGTGGCGATGGAGGGGGAGTGAACGGGGAAGACCTTCTCCACGCCCACGCCGTAAGAGATCCGGCGAACGGTGATGGTCTCGTTGATGCCGCCGTGCTTCTTGGCGATAACGGTGCCCTCGAAGACCTGGATGCGCTCACGGGAGCCCTCCTTGACCTTCACATGCACACGGACGGTGTCGCCCACCTTGACAGCGGGGATTTCAGCCTCCAGACGCTCTTTGTTCAGTTCCTTGATCAGATCCATGGATGTTCCTCCTAAATAATAGGCGTTCATGCCGCAGAAAACGCGCACGCCGGCCCGCAGGCCCGTGCAGCGGCAGAGGACCGCCCTTTATAGCCGTAATAGAATACCACAGCCAGGATGAAAATGCAAGGGTTTTTTACAAAAAAATCGCAAACCGGACAGGCGGCCTCAGGAGCTTCCCGGGCAGCGGGGGCAGCGTCCCGTCACCGGCCAAACAGTTCCCCGGCGGACACTCCCAGAAGCCCCGCAGCGGCGGGCAGCAGCCACAGGCTCCCCCCAGTCCGCATCATCAGCCAGACGGCGGCAAGGCCCAGCGCCAGGGCCGCAAGTCCGCCCGCCCGGCGGACAGCTCCCTCTCCCGCGGCAGGGCCCAGCCGCCAGGCCGCCAGCAGGTACAGGGCCCGCCCGCCGTCCAGGGGCCGCACCGGCAGCAGGTTGAAGATCCCCAGGGCCAGATGGGCCCCTGCGGCAGTCCATGCCCCCAGCGGCGCCAGAACAAAGCCGCAGAGAAGGTTCACTGCCGGGCCGGCCAGCGTGGCCGCCAGCTCCCCCGGATAGGAGAGGCATCCGGCGGAGGTCACCAGCTCCGCGCCGAATACGCTGATCCGCAGGGCCCGCACCCGCCCCCCCAGCAGCCCCAGCACCAGCAGGTGCCCCAGCTCGTGGAGGAGGGCAGCGGAGAGGATCACCGCCAGCAGCTGCCAGCCGTTGACCAGGGCGAACCAGGCTGTCAGCAGCACAAAGCCGCCGGAAACAAAGACCCGCTCATGCCAGAGCCACATAGTAGATGGGGTTCAGGTACCGGCTGCCCTGGTGGAGCTCAAAGTGGAGATGGGGCCCAGTGGCGACGCCGGTCTCCCCCACCTCCGCGATGGCGTCCCCCTCCTTTACCTGGTCTCCGGAGGAAGCCAGGATCCGGGAGCAGTGGGCGTACAGGGTGGTAAAGCCCCCCTCATGGGCCACGGTGATGTACTTGCCGTAGCTGCTGCTCTCCCCCACCGCGGTGACGGTGCCGTCGGCAAAGCAGCCGATCTCCGTGCCTGCGGCGGCACCGATGTCGATGCCGTAGTGGAACCGCTCCTCCCCTTCCACCGGATGCTCCCGATAGCCGAAGCCGGAGGTGAGGGTGCCCATCACCGGCGTGGCGTAGTCAAAGCCCAGCACCGACTGTTCCAGGCATACGTCCTCCGGCAGGTTTTCCGCCGAGTAGAGAACGTATGCCAGTGAAGAGGCCGACGGCGTTTCGGATGCGGACGCGGTCTCTGTCAGACCCGGGGACGTCTCTGTGGCCGTATCCGCGCCAACGGCTGCCCCTGTCTCTGCCGGAGGCGCGGGCTGGTCCAGCCAGCCGTCGGCGCTGCCGGTGCCGGCCCGGAAGGAGCGCAGGGGCGCAATCGCCCCCGGCAGGGACAGCGCAACCTCCTCTCCCCCGGCGACGGAGGACGCCTCTACAGCGGGCTCCGCCCCCTGGGGGCTGAATACCGCCTGATACATGTCCTGCAGGGCAATGGACACATCTGTCTCCCCGCTCACAGCCCGGCCGGCGGCGGAGAACACCGCCGCCACGTCGATATTCCGCTCCAGCATACCGGTGAGCTTTTCGTCCACCAGGGCCATCCGCCCCGGCAGCAGGAGCTTCACCGCCACCAGCAGCACAAACACGCCGCAGCAGACCCCCAGCTGCAGAAGCCGCCGTTTCTCCCGGGGGGCCATGGCCTCCCGGCTGCCCCGCCGGGCGGGCCGGCGGGCCGGTGTGCTCCGGCTCCCCCTGTTCTTTCGGACTGCCCCGGCCTGTACCCGCCGTCCCGTCTGCCGCGCGGTCATGGCGCTCCCTCCCCTGTTGAAATCTATTCCAAACTGTATGCGGCGGCCGGACGGGATATGCCCGCCGCCTGGGAAGTTTGTCCCGGGAAAGAGCGGCGGCCGGGAGAATGTCCTCCCGGCCGCCGGCCGTTTTCAAAATTCTCTCTGCCCTGCGGCAGCCTTCGGGGCGCGTCTTACTCCGTCAGCAGATCCACCATCACGTCGGAAATGGCGGGGGCCTGGTCAATGAGCCCCTGGTCCAGCAGCCAGTCGATGTTCTCCTGCCAGCAGTCCTCGCTCTGGGACAGGAAGGCGGCGTCGGCGGTCTCCATCATAGGCAGCAGGGTGTTGAGGCTCTCGGTCTCCACCGTCTCGGACAGGGGGAAGTTCTCCTCGTTCTGGTTGTCCAGCAGGGTCTGGAGCCCTCCCTCCGGGTCGTTCTTCACGTCCGCGAAGCCCCTGGCGGAGGCCCGCAGGAAGGCGGAGAGCACCTCCGGCTCGTTCTCGATCATCTCGTCGCTGGCCAGGAACACCCCCTCGTAGTAGGTGGGCACGCCGTAGTCGTCCAGCTCGAAGTAGTTGACGGCAAAGCCCTCCTCCTCCATCTGGGGCACCTCGTGGTTCACCAGGCAGCCGATGGTGGCGTCCACGTTGCCGGTGGTCATGGAGCTCATCAGGTCAAAGCCCACGTCGATCATCTCCACGTCGCTGGAGTCCGCCCCCACGTAGGCCATGATGGAGCGGATCAGGGCCTCGGACAGCTCGGTGCCCGCATAGCCGATGGTCTTGCCCACCAGGTCCTCCGGGGAGGTGATGTCCTTCTCCGCCAGGGAGAGAACGATGTTCAGCGGCCCCTGGACCACCGCGCCGATGGACTTCACCGGCACGTCCTGGTTGGCCCGGGCGATGATGACGTCCTGCTGGTAGTACAGGCCGATCTCCGCCTGCCCGGCAGCTACCAGGCTCATGGCGTCATTGGCATTGGAGGGGAACTGGACATTGACCTTCAGGCCCTCCTCTTCATAGTAGCCCTTGGCGATGGCGTCATAAATAAAGGTATGGAGGGCGTTGGGGTACCAGTCCAGCACCACGCTGATCTCCCGGAGGCCGTCGTCCCCGGAGGCGCTGTCCGTGTCTCCGGCGCTTCCGCCGGAGGAGCAGCCGCTCAGCAGCATCAGGGCCGCCAGCAGCAGGGCAAGTGTCTTTTTCATGTTCGTCGTTCCTTTCCAGGCAGTTTGCCTCGTAGCGTTTACCCACAGGGGGTGCGCCGCATCCATAAGGCAGCAGAGCTGCCAACGGCTGCGCAGTCGCGGCCGCAGCCGGCAAAATAAAATGAAATCTGTGTTCTCCCGGGGCACAAGGTGAATTGCCCCGCAGGGCAAGAGAGGGCCCCCTGGGGGGTGTGCCTGGGAGAAAACACCTCTCGGCCCCCAAGTGTGCCCAAGGGGCGCGCGAAGGGGTCCGCAATCTTCTCCCCAAAGTGGCAAGGCCGCTTTGGAGACTAACTCTCCCCTCTCCAGCGGACGAACCGCTTTTCCAGCAGGCCCACCACCGCCACCGCCAGGATGGCCGCCGCGCTCAGCAGCACGATGGGGGCGAACACCCCCGCGCCGTCCAGCTGGGTCATCATCCGGCGGGAGAAGTAACCCAGGCCGCTCTTGG
>CAMMCS010000091.1 GCA_946494635.1 uncultured Oscillibacter sp.
GGGCCAGGCGGCGGTAGATCTCCCGGGCGTAGCCGGTGTCGGCGAACCGGGCCTCGGTGGGGAAGGCGTAGGCGTTCAGCCAGTCCAGCAGGGGCAGGTCCATGCCCATGCCCAGCATGGGGTACTGGGGTGCGTGGAGGTGCAGGTCCGCGAAGGACTGGAGAATCAGCGCGTCTCCAAAGTCCTCCGCCGGGCCCCCGGCGTACTGCTCCGGCAGCACCGGGTAGACGCCCTGGATGATGCCGTCCTCAGCCACCAGGTAGCCGCCGGGTACGGCCTCCAGCTGCCCCAGGGCGGGGGCGGACAAAATGGTTCCTTTGATGATTGTCAGTGACATGGCAAATCTCCTTTTTCCGTTTCCGGATTTCAGGCAGAAAAGAAGCGCCTGCCGGCAGAGGCTGTACCTCTCCCAACAGACACCCATAGCAGAGCCTCGGGCGGCCCCGTAGAGACGTTCGCGCCATGACAGCGAACTTATATGAGTTTTTCCTGCTGCCTATACCATATCACAGTTTTCCGCCGGTTGCAAGCCCTGTCACGCCGGGACGCCCCGACGCCTATACTGGCATACGGGCGGTGTTCCGCCCGAATCAGAGAAAAGGCGTTGGTGCTATGCTGCAGTCTCTTGGCTGGGCGGCCCTGGGCACGGGATTCACGTTCCTGATGACCGCCCTGGGCGCGGCCATGGTATTTTTCTTTGCGGGGGAGCCCCGGCCCCGCTTCCAGCGGATACTGCTGGGCTTTGCCGCCGGGGTGATGACGGCGGCCTCCGTGTGGAGCCTGCTGATCCCGGCCATCGACCAGGCGGCCGCGGAGGGCCTGCCGCCCTGGCTGCCCGCCGCGGGCGGGATGCTGCTGGGGGTGGTGTTCCTGGCGGCACTGGACGCCCTGCTACCCCATCTGCGGCGGGACCGGCAGGATGCCCGGCAGGCCACTCTGCTGATGACGGCCATCACCCTACATAACGTGCCGGAGGGCATGGCGGTGGGGCTGGCCTTTGCCCTGGCGGCGGGCGGAGAGGGCTTTGCCGGCGCGGCAGCCCTGGCCATGGGCATCGGCATCCAGAACTTTCCGGAGGGGGCGGCCGTGGCCCTGCCCCTGCGGCAGGGGGGCTGGCCCCGGCCCCGGGCCTTTGCGGGGGGCATGCTCTCCGGCGCTGTGGAGCCGGTGTTCGGCATTCTCGCGGTGCTGGCCGCGGCCGGTGTGGAGCCGCTGATGCCCTGGCTGCTGAGCCTTGCCGCCGGGGCCATGCTGTATGTGGTGGTGGAGGAGCTGGTGCCCCAGGCCCACAGCCGGGCAGGCACCTGCGGCTTCGTGCTGGGGTTTCTTATCATGATGGTGCTGGATGTGGCGCTGGGATGAGACAACAAAAAAGGAGGGCCGCCGGCCGGCGGCCCTCCTTTTGATTTGCCCGGCTGTGTCAGGCATCGCTGGCCTGCAGCCGCAGGATGACCATGGTCATGGCGCCATCCCGGGCGGCGGCGCTGCTGTTGTAATTCAGGGTGAGCACAGTCTGCGCTGGAACCACCGCGATAAAGGCGGCAGAGCCGGACACACTCACGCTGGCGCTGTTCACCCGGTCATAGACGCCGTACTCCAGGAAAGCACTGCCGTTATAGGCGGGAGTAACCTGGAGATAGCCTGCTGCCTCCAAAATGGCAGAGACGTGGTAGGTGACAAAATAGGTGCCCGGCTCCAGAGCAACCTGGGTGGCAGAGGATTGGGAAATATGCCCGGTGGGATCCGCTGCTGCCTGGGTAAAGGAGATCGGAGTCCCATTGACAAACTGCTGCATATAGGAAACGAAAGACGCATAGCTGTCTGGCCCGGCAGGCCCCTGCTCGCCCTGGGGCCCGGCAGGCCCCTGTTCGCCCTGGGGCCCGACAGGCCCCTGCTCGCCCTGAGGCCCGGCAGGCCCCTGCTCGCCCTGGGGCCCGGCAGGCCCCTGCTCGCCCTGGGGCCCGGCAGGCCCCTGCTCACCCTGGGGCCCGGCAGGCCCCGGTTTTCCTCTGGGAATAGCAAATTCCAGCTCCACACCGCAGGGGGTTGGCGAGGCGGTCACTCTGGCCCGGGTGCCGGGCGCCGTAGTAATGGTACTGCCAACCGTAACGGTGGGGATGGGACAACAGGGGGGACAGCAAGGGTCCCCCTTAAAATGGTGCATATACAAAGCCTCCTCTCTCAAAGGCTAGGCCAGTATATGCTCCGGAGGCTGGAGGAAGTGATTCTCTATCCCACAGGCAGCCCGGTCAGAAATCGCCGGACCACGTCCAGGGCGTGGTTGGCGGCCAGGCTCTGGATCTGCGCCCGGCGCCGGTTGCCGGCCAGGATCCGGCGGCAGAAGGTGCCCTCCGGCGTGGCAAGGCCGATGTACACCAGGCCCACCGGGTTGTCCCGCTCGTCCCGGTCCGGCCCCGCTACGCCGGTGACGGACACGGCGATGTCCGCCCCGGTGATCCGCCGGGCCCCCTCCGCCATAGCCCGGGCGGTGGGCTCCGATACGGCGCCGTACTGGTCCAGGATGTCCTGGGGCACCCCCAGCACATCCGCCTTGACGGAGGTCCAGTAGCTGACCACGCCGCCCCGGTACACGCTGGATACGCCGGGCAGGGCGGTGATCCGCTCCGCCACCCGTCCGCCGGTGCAGCTCTCAGCGGTGGCCAGGGTAAGGTTTCGCTCCTTCAGCAGCTGGAAGCACACCTCCTCCAGGCCCTTGACGTCCACGCCGTACACATAGTTCCCCAGGGCGGCGCGGACCTCCGCCACCACGGGCGCCAGCATGGCCTCTGCGGCCTCCCGGCTCGCTGCCTTGGCGGTGGCCCGGAGACGCACCTCCACCGGCTTGGCATAGGTGGCCAGGGTGGGATTTTCCATATGGGCCATCCGGTCGTGGAGCAGCTCGTCCACAGAGCTCTCTCCCATGCCGAAGGTCATGATGTCGTGGGAGACGATGACCTCCTGGGAGAGGGCGCGGAGGTACGGCTCCACGCACCGGCGGAGCATGGTCTCGCACTCGTGGGGAGGGCCCGGCAGCATCAGCACATGGACGCCGCCGGATTCAAAGGCGCAGCCGGGGGCGGTGCCCACCGGGTTGTCAAAAATGGTGCAGCCCTCCGGCAGCTCTGCCTGTTGGGTGTTGTTCTCCGGCATGGGCACATGGAGTGCGGCCTGGTAAAAGGAACGGATGTCCTCCAGGATGTCCTCGTGGAGCACCAGCTTCTGCCCGAAGGCTTCACAGATGGTCTGCTTGGTCAGGTCGTCATAGGTGGGGCCCAGGCCGCCGGTGGTGAGGATGATGTCCGCCCGGTGCCGGGCGATGTCCAGGGCCTGGCGCAAGCGCTGGGGGTTGTCCCCCACCACCGTGTGCCAAAAGACGTTGATGCCCAGATCCGAGAGACTCTGGGAGATCATCTGGGCGTCGGTGTTGGCGATGTTGCCCAGCAGGATCTCTGTGCCCACGGCGATGATCTCCGCGGTGTGAGACATAGAAATACCATCTCCTTTTAAAGTGGAGAGTGAAGAGTGGAGAGTGGAGATTTCCATTTCCGGGTCTCTTCACTCTCAACTCTCAACTCTTCACTCTGAAAATTTCTAATTCCTAACTGATCCGGGGCGCATCGGTGGGCTTCACCCGCACCCAGGTCTCACCCGCCAGGGCCTCAGCCACCAGGGCGTCCACATCCAGGGCGGACTCCGCCTGCCGCACGTCCTCCAGCCGGGGCCGGGTGGCGGGGTGGCGGGGGGTGAACACGGTGCAGCAGTCCTCATAGGGGAGGATGGAGGTGTCGAACACCCCGATCTCCCGGGACATGCGGATGATCTCCACCTTGTCCATGCCGATCAGGGGCCGCAGCACCGGCAGCGTGGTGACATCCTCCGTGACCCCAAGGGCCAGCATGGTCTGGCTGGCCACCTGGCCCAGGGACTCGCCGGTGACCAGGGCCCCGGCGTTGGCCTTCCTGGCGATGGCCTCGGCGATGCGCATCATGAACCGGCGCATGATGAGGGTGAAGAACTCCTCCGGGCAGTGCTTCCGGATCTCCTCCTGGATCTCCGTGAAGGGGACGATGTGGACCAGCAGCCGCCCGGTCCAGGCGGTCAGCAGCCGGGCCAGCTCCAGCACCTTGTCCTGGGCCTGCTGGGAGGTGTAGGGGGGCGAGACGAAGTGGACCATCTCCAGCTCCACGCCCCGGCGGGCCATCATCCAGGAGGACACCGGGGAGTCGATGCCGCCGGACAGCAGGCTCACCGCTCGGCCGCCCATGCCGATGGGCAGCCCGCCGGCGCCGGGGATGGAGGGGGTGTGGACGTAGGCGTACTTCTCCCGGATCTCCACATACACCGTCAGGTCCGGGTGGCGGACATCCACCGCCACATGGGGGAACAGCTCCGCCAGGTCGCCGCCCACCGCCTGACTCAGCTGGATGGAGTTCATGGGGAACGTCTTGTCCGCCCGCTTGCTCTCCACCTTGAAGCTTTTCGCGGCGGCGAAGGCGTCGGCCAGATAGGCCCGGGCGGCCTCCACAATGGCGCCCACCGTCTTTTCACAGGGCACGGCCCGGGCCACGGCGGCGATACCGAAGACCTGCCGGCAGGCGGCCCAGGCGGCCTCCATGTCGCAGTCCTCCCCCAGGGGCTCCACATAGATGGTGCTCTGCCGGAGGGAGCACTGGAAGCTGCCGCAGTTTTTCACCCGGCGGCGGACATTGGCCAGCAGCTTGTCCTCAAAGGACTGGCGGTTCAGCCCCTTCAGGACCACCTCGCCCAGCTTCAGCAAAAAGATCTCCTGCGGGGCAGGGGAAGCGTTCATCATAACAGACCTCCATATCAGAACGTTTTGGAATATCGGCCCCTATTATACCGCATTTTTCCGGGAATAGAAAGCCTGATTTTCCTGCGGGAACCTGGCCTGGAAAAAAATAAAAAAATTTTCCGGGCGCCGCAATAAAATCCCCGGCGCCGGCGTTAATGGTGCAGAAGGGGCGGGAGAGACCCGCCGCAAGCAGATTACGAAAAGGAGAATGAATCATGAAGAAGAGCGGTTTCTGGAAGGGCTTCGGCTCCGGTTTGATCCTGACGGTCCTGGTGGTTGCCCTGTGCGTCACGGCCACCGCCACCTCCAAGCGCAGCATCCAGGTGGAGGACGGTATCGGCATCACCCTCAACGGCGCCAGATTCACCCCGCGGGACGCCGACGGCAAGCAGGTTTCCGCGTTCCTCTACAACGGTACCACCTACGTCCCCGTCCGGGCCATCAGCGAGGCCATGGGCATGGATGTGTCCTTCAACTCCGCCACCCGCACCGTGGTGCTGACCACCGCGGACCGCACCGCCAGCCAGCAGGGGTCCACCACCGCCTCCGGCGACTATATCTCCGTGGACCGGGCCAAGCAGATCGCCCTGAACGACGCCGGCGTCAAGGAGTCCAACGCCGTGTTCCTGCGGGCCAACCTGGACTGGGATGACGGCCGGATGCAGTACGAGGTGGAGTTCTACAGCGGAAATACCGAGTATGACTACGACATCGACGCGGTCACCGGCGCCATCCTCAGCTCTGACCGGGATATGGAGGATTTCCAGATCTGGAACGGCGGCACCAGCCGCCCCTCCGGCAGCACCTCCAGCAGCGGCAGCTCCAACAGCGGCAACTACATCACCGCGGAGCGGGCCAAGCAGATTGCCCTTGCGGAGTGCCCCAGCGGCTCCACCGTTTACAAGTGCCAGTTCGACTGGGACGACGGCCGGGCCCAGTACGAGGTGGAGATCCGCAACGGCTGGACTGAGTACGACTTTGAGATCGACGCGGTCACCGGCACCATCTTCAGCCGGGACATCGACAACGACAGATACGACTGAGAAAAAAGAGGCGCCGCCGGCGCCTCTTTTTTCATGAGGAATTAGGAGTGAGGAATTAGGAATTTTTCCAAAACAGGCCGTAGGGGCGGCAATCTGCCGCCCGGAAGATGAATGCAGAGAGTGGAGAGTGAAGAGTGGAGAGTTGAGATAAAAGATAAGAGATACCCCTTCGCCGGGAAATATCTCTTATCTTTTATCTTTTCACTTTTATCTTCTTAGTCTTCCCACTCCGCCTTATGCTGTTCCCACCAGGCGGGGAACGCCGGGTCTTTCGGGGAGAGGGTGGGTTTAATAATATCGGTATTCAAAATAGTAGAATTGTTTGCTTTTCCATCAAAAGCAGCCAACAAAGAATGACCGTCATTGATAGCACCCAAATACAAAAATTCCAGCAGAACGCCCTTGTTGGTCGTCCAGTGTGTGCCGGAATAGGTGAGAAACGCCTCGTTGATCTGCAAGGTGTCGTTCCCGACATGGATATTCTTCAACTGACCATAGAGGTATTGAATATTTTTCTTATTGGCCAGCACCTTTTCCCGGTTGAATACAACAATGCGCTCCGCGTCGGGGCTGTACCCCCGCAGACGGGAAAACAAAATGCTGTTAAAGCACTGGTCCTCCGGCGTTTCCTCCTTGGCGATACACCGATTGAAGATAGCCTGGACATTGTCCTCGTTCAGATCGATCGGACGAAAGCCCTGTTCCTCGATTTTCTTTGCATACTTGTCACGCAAGCCCACGACACGATCCCCCTCCCGCGCCGGAACGGCGCCAAATCATTCCATCCCCATCATACCGGATTTTTCCCCGCCCCGCAAGAGGCGTTTTCCGCCTCCCGCCTGGGCGGGGGTTGTCCCGGCGCGGGGCCTCTGCTATAATGGAGGCACATCCAGGGGAAACCAAATCATGGAGGGGAAGTTTATGAAGATCGTGGCCATCAACGGCAGTCCCAGAAAGAACGGCAACACCGCCCAGGTGCTGGAGGTAGTCCGGCAGGAGGTGGAGGCCGCCGGCGTGGAGTTCCAGGTGTTCCAGCCCGGCGCCAGGGTCCATCCCTGCCTGGCCTGCTACCACTGCCTGAACACCGGCAGCCTCCGGTGCGTCCAGACCGACGACATGGTCAACGACATCATCGCCGCCTGTATCGAGGCGGACGGCATCCTGCTGGCCGCGCCCGTGTACCACGGCGGCATCGCCGGGAACATGAAGTGTGTGCTGGACCGGCTGATGCTGGCGGCGGGCTGCGGCGTGAACCAGCTCCACCACAAGGTGGGCGGCGCCCTGTGCACCCTGCGCCGCAGCGGCGGCATGGAGACGTACCAGCAGCTGCTGGGCACCATGGACGCCATGGAGATGGTGATCGTCACCTCTGACTACTGGGGCGCCGTCCACGGCGCGGACCCCGGTGAGGTCCAGGGGGACACCGAGGGCATGGAGGTGGCCGCCAAGCTGGGCCGCAACATGGCCTGGATGGTGAAGGTCCTGGCGGAGAGCAAGGTCCCCGTGCCGGAGACGCACCCCCGCACCATGACCAACTTCATCCGGTAAGCCGGGGAGACCGCTCCTGCGGCCCCGGCAGATGGCGGAAGGGGGAGCTTGAAGATGAGCCCGCTGCTATACAGTTCCAACGGGGACGGATGGTTCTCAATTTTTGTGATCGTGCCGGCAGTCGGCCTGGTCATCTGGGGCCTGAACAAGTTCTGGCTGTACCGCCTGAAAAAGGGTGATATAGACTATTCGCCGGCGGGGTACCGCAAGAGGGCCCGGCGCTTCGCCATCCTGTTGGCGGCGGTGCTTCTGGGCG
>CAMMCS010000092.1 GCA_946494635.1 uncultured Oscillibacter sp.
AGGCGGTGAGCAGCGCCGCCCCCACCAGCACATGGTGCTCCGGGCCGTGCATATGGCAGAAGGGCAGGTCCATCATCCGCCGGAGGATGGCCACAGGGTCGGCGGAGGTCTCCGCCAGGCACAGGCCGAAGATGCTGTCCATGCCCTGGGTGTGGCAGTCGCTGCACACATAGTGGCCGCTGACGCAGCGGGTCTTGCTGGGCTCCTTTTTGTGGCAGATGGCGCACTCCATGACCTCGTCCTGAACCAGGTATTCCAGCGGTGCCCTGCAGATCAGACATTCTTCCGTTTGCAAATGGATTCCCCCTTCCCTGTCCGCGGCGCGGAGCTGGCATGGCGTTCATGGCTGGTCCTCCCGCCGCGCGCCGGGGCGGGCTCCCCCGAGGCGCCGGTTCCCATGCCGGCCGCAAAGCCGCTCTTGTTTTTATTATACAGGTTCAACGGTAAACCGGCAAGGCCCCCGCCAGGATTCCCCGCGGCCCGCCCTGTCCGGCGCAGCGTCCCCTCCCGCTGAAATTCCGGCGTTTCAGGCGCCCTCACCTCTCAGAATCCGATGGCGGCCATCTGCCGCCGCTGCGCCGGCTGCTCCAGCAGCCGCGCCGCCGCCCGGGCAAGATCCTGGCTGCACAGCTCATCCGCGCCGCCGCTCTTCCGCCTGCGCAGGGCCAGCTCCTCCACCGCGGCCTGATACAGGCGCCGTGCCTCCCGGCCGTTGCCGAAGCAGTCCCCCTTCTGCTGCCGCAGCTGCCGGAAAAACTCCAGGCATGTCTCACCCGCCTCGGGCGGGATTCTGTCCCCCTCCGCCCGGGCCAGAAACTCCAGGATGCCCAGCAGCTCCGCGTCGCTGTAGCCGGGGAAGTCCAGCACCCGCGCCACCCGGCTGGAAAGGCCCGGGTTGGAGGCCAGAAGCTGCTCCATCTCCTGGGGATAGGTGGCAAAGATGACCACCGTCTCCGGGTGGAGCTCCATGTGGCGCACCAGGGCATTGACGGCCTCCGCGGCGTAGATGTCATCCCCCCTGGCGTTCAGCAGCGCCCCGGCCTCGTCGATGAACAGCACGCCGCCCCGGGCCTTTTCAAACAGGGCCGCCACCTTGGGGGAGGTCTGCCCCAGATAGCTGCCGATGAGCTGCTCCCGGCCCGCCTCCACGAAGCGTCCGGTGCCCACGCCCTCCTCCCGGAGGATCTGGGCCACCAGCCGGGCCACCACGCTTTTCCCGGTGCCCGGCGGGCCGGAGAATGCCATGTTCCGGCAGGCGGGGGACATGGGCCGTCCCTCCATGCTCCGCTGCCGTTCCAGAAGGAGGCGGGCGGTCAGCCGCTCCACCGTCTCCTTGACCGGCGTCAGCCCCACCATGGCGTCCAGGCGCTCCCGGCCCTGCCGCTCCAGGGACAGGGGCCGGAAGATCAGGTCCCGGGCAGTCAGAGGGCCGGAGAGGCCCCGCTGGACTGCCCAGAGAGCAGCCCGCTCCAGGTCCGTCTCATCGAAGGCGGCGCCCCGGTACTGCCGCAGGGCGGCGATGACCTGATCCGCGTCGAAGTCCGGGGCCGTCTCGCCCACAGGCTCCAGGAACTCCAGAAGCACCCGGCGCAGGTACCCCTGATCCGGCTGTCCCACCCGGCAGACGTGGTAGCCATAGGAAAAGCGCAGCTCCTCCACCAGCTCCAGATCCACCTGCTGTGGGTGCAGGGCCACAAAGACGCAGAAGGGGCCGCGCTCCTCCCCGTCCGGATCCGCCGGCAGCGGCAGGTTCTCCACCACCTGCCGGGACAGCACCGGCCCGGCGGGCGCTGCCACCAGCAGGGCAGCCGTGGGGGGAAAGCCTGTTTTGGATGCGCCGTCAGGGTGCGCTCCCTTCTCCCGCCCCTCCTCCAAATGCGGGTCCAGCAGGGCAGGGGATGCCACCGCCAGGGCGTTTTCCAGGGGATTTTCCTCACCGTCCTCTTCCAGCCAGAAGAGCTCGTCCGGCAGCGCATCCTCCCGGCCCCGGAGCTTCGACTGTGCGGCCACGACGATGGCAGTGAGGTACATAGCCGCCTGACGGGCGTAGTAGTCGCTCTGGGTCAGGAGGATCACCCCCAGCCCGCCCCGCCGCTGCTCCAGCAGCCGCCGCGGGTCGATCTGAGCGAATTGAGGCGCGGCCCGGAACTCCTCCAGCAGCTGCCGGATCCCCCGGTTCTCTGGCGGCAGCGGCGTGTAGGCCAGCTTTTCCCGCGGAATGCCCGGGAGCTTCATCAGCCGGGCCGGGAAGCAGACTGTCCCGGGGCGGCCCGCTCCGGGATCCGGCTTGTTCTGCTGTCTGGTCTGTGTGTTCATGTCGCATCCTCCTTTGCTCCGCAGGGGGCAAACAGGTCTTTCAGCAGGCTGAACCCGTCCTCCTCCGCTTCTCCGCCATCCTCCGGCGTTTTGAAGACATCGCCGGGAAGCGGCTCAAAGGGATCCTCCTCCCCGCTGTCCGGCGCTGTGCTGCCCAGCTGGCTCATCAGCGACTCCTCTTCCGCCTCTGTGTCCAGGTAGAACTCCTCTGTCAGGGCGCGGAAGGCCGGCGTGTCCGTCTGGCCCACGACCCAGGCGACCGCCTCATCCTCCATCATGGCGCTCACCAGGAACTCCAGGTGGGGCTTGCCCTTCAGCGCCCGGCAGCAGACGCCGCTCACCGCCTCCACTGCGTCTCCGGCGGCCTGCAGGGCGTCCAGGGCCGGCAGGGACAGCCTGATGGCAAGGGCCTCCCTGATCCGGATTCGGGCGTCCTCCTCCCTGGCCAGCTGGCCGCACGCCTCCAGGAAGTCCCGGACCGCCGGGTCCTCCGCCGGATCCAGCTTCGCCAGCAGCGTCTGGAGCTCGGATGCCTTTCCCCCCTCCAGGAAGTCAGAGAGCACATAGTGGGCGGCCAGGACGGCGGCCTGCCGCTGCATCGCCTCCCGGGAGAGGATCTGCAGCCGCTGGGCCAGGGCGTGGACCAGGTTCCATGCCCTGGAAAAGCTCAGCCGTCGCACCTCCGTCACAACGCCGCTCTCCTGGCGCAGGACCCGCTCCACCAGTCCGGAGGCCACCAGGGCCTGGTACTGGGTGCAGTAGCGGTAAAAGCTCCGGGCCACCTCGCCGGACTGGATGTACTGGGCCACCAGAGGCAGATCCGCCTGCTGGCCCAGCCGCTCCAGGCAGGTGAGCATCACCGACAGATCCTCCCAGCCCCGGGCCGTCACCAGGGCTGTCCCCTCCTCTTCCCTGGCGCAGTGATAAAGATAGAAGTGATCCCGGTGGTCGTCCAGATAGGCCAGCACCATGGGATGGACGTTCCGGCGCTGGGCATAGGCCCGCCAGGCGGCGTAGTCCGGGCGGATGTGGACCATGCGCATCCGGTCCGCGGTGACCGGATCCAGCTCCGAGGCGGAGCGGTTGTACTCCGTGGGGTTGCCCGCCAGCACCAGCATCCATCCGTCCGGGATGGCGTGGGGGCCGAAGGACTTGTCCTGCAGCAGCTGGAGCATGATGGGCCGCAGGGACTCGGAGACGCAGTTGAACTCGTCCAGGAAGAGGATCCCCTCCTGCCGGCCGGTCTCCTCCATGGTGCGGTAGACCTGGGCGATGATCTCGCTCATGGTGTACTCGGTCATGGACACCCGGCGGCCCTCCACCGTGCCCTCCACCAGCCGGGGCAGGCCGATGGCGCTCTGGCGGGTGTGGTGGGTGATGGAGTAGGACAGGAAGGCCAGGCCCAACTCCTGGGCCACCTGGCGGACGATCTCCGTCTTGCCGATACCGGCGGGCCCCATCAGGCAGATGGGCCGGGCCCGGCGGCGGTTCACCCAGGGGCGGCCACCGCTGTCCCTGAGGAAGTAGATCTGCGCGGCCTGGGCCACGATAGCCTTGGCCTGTGCAATGGTAACGGTTTCCACAGTCTGTAGTTTCATTGTGACGCCTCCTGAATCGTAAAGTCATTGGGATCGAGAATCACCCGAGTCGCCCAGCCGGGGAAATCATCGGGCAGTTCCAAATAGCTCCCGCTCCTGGGAAGGAGAAAGGCAGCGGGATAGTCGGGGGCCTGGCCCGGAAATTCGCCCCAGCCGTCGGAGAGATAGAGAAGGCCCCGCACCCGGGTCAGCACGCCCTCCCGCCGCAGCTCCTCCACCCGCTGAAAGACCGGGCGGAAATCCGTCCCCCCGAAGCCCCTGGGCACGAACCGCTCCATGGCTCCGTCCAGCTCCTCCGCGGAGTTGACCAGCACCTCCTGCTGGATCCGGGTGTCGCACTGGAGCAGCAGCACCCGGAAGGCGGCGTTGCGGGCGGCGATGCTTTGCAGCAGGTTCCGGGTCTCCCGCAAAAACCGCTGGCAGACGTCGCCGCTGCAGGAGCCGGAGGTGTCCATGGCGATGACCAGGTCGTCGGCACGGGGCAGCTCGCTCAGCTCCGGCGGCTCCAGAAGGGGGATGTCCCCGTAGAGCTCCAGCCCCAGGGTGTACCAGCGGAAATCCAGCTCATCCGGATCCGTGAGCATCCGCTCCCGGATGGACAGGAACCGCCGCAGGAAGGATTCGTAGGAAATCCCGTTCTCCCGGGCGGGCAGGAGCTCCGCCGTCAGGCAGCCCGGCAGGCACCCGAAGCCGCCGCCGGGGCTGCCCGCCAGCAGGGCCTGGCGCAGGTGATCCCAGGTCTCCGCCCCCGGCCTGCCGCCGAATGGGGAGGCCCCCCCGCCATCCTGGCCGGCGCCCGGGCCGGCGGCGCTGGACGCCTCCACCACCACAGGATTCCAGAGGCTGTGGTCGTCCAGCCGGTACGCCTTCCATTCCCCCACGGACCGGGCGGACAGGAGTCTGCGGTACAGCTGGGGCAGGGGCTGATCCGGGTCCACACTGCCGGACTCCATACGCAGAAAGCCATACGCCCTTTCCGCCAGCTGCAGGCACAGGCTGTGGACCTTCAGATCCACCGCCAGGTCGAACCGCTCCGGATTCCGGGCGTTCCGGCGCTGGGCCGGATGCCCCAGCAGGCAGTGGAGGGTCAGGTGGAGCAGCTGCCGGGCCACGGCCCGGCGGTCCGCCCGGAAGTCCGCCACCACCTGTTTCGGGCAGTAGAAGAGGTGAATCGTGTCGGTGGCCAGCGGGCCGGGATGCTCCACCGCCCGCTCCCGGAGCGCATAAAAGGCCGGCATCATCGCCGGGATCGACTGGCTCAGGGTTCGCCGGGCCAGCTCCAGGATCTGCCGGGCAGCGCGCCCGGCGTCAGAATCTCGCTGCATATCCACACCTCCTGATCAGACGCAGGCAAGCAGCATGGCCCGCTTGGCCCGGCCCTGGGCGCTGTGATCCTCCCGCAGAAGCCGGAAATCCGCCAGCTGCCGGAGATCCTCCCCGTCCAGAAGGCCGCCGGGCCGCAGCTCCCGCAGCAGCCGGCCGGGGGAGGCCATGCACACCAGGGACTTGGCAAAGTCGCTGGCCTCTCCCGGCACAGGATCCCCCCGCACCTGGCAGATATCCAGCAGGGCATCCAGCTCCGCCGGTTTCATCGGGCAGCTGCTGGAGCAGCAGTCATCCAGAAACAGCCCCGTGTCAGCATCTATGTTATAATCGATGCTGCCCAGAAAGTGGGGGAGGCTGAAGCGCCGGTCCAGGACCAGATGCAGGCGGTCTCCGAACTGCCGCCGCCACACCGCCGCCAGCTTCGCCCAGGTTTCGGGCATCCCGGGCGCGAGAAAAATCCGGGCGTACTGGATCTTGTCCCACCACAGGGGGATAGCCTCCCCCTCCAGCCGGCCGATCCAGGGCCGCAGGGTTTGGGGGATCTCCCGCCCCCTCAGTGCCGGGGACAGCAGGGCCCAGCGGGCGCAGGGGTCCTCCAGGACCTCCGGGCAGGCAGTGAGAAGACTGCCCAGCGCACCGGCAAACGCCGCGCTGTTCCAGTCCAGGGCCAAGATGGCGTCCAGGGCCTCCTCCAGCCGCACATCCGTCCGCTCGCGGCTCAGGCGTTCCAGCAGCGGGATGTTGTCCTGAAGGGCCGCCATGGACAGCGTCAGCCCCGGCGGCAGGGGCAGCGGCATGAGGGGGGACTCCCTGGGCAGGAAGTGATCCGCCACATCGGAGAGGCAGAAATCCAGCAGGACATCGCCATTCTCCGCATCGGCCCACTGCACCAGAACGTCCTCCGGCAGCTCCGGTGAGAGATCCGGGCGGTTCAGCAGCACCCGGAGGCATTTTTGGTTCCTTTCGTAGACCGCCGCGGCCAGAGGCGAGAACCCGGTGATCTGATTGGGGCTGGCCCCGGCGTCCAGCAGGATCCGCAGGTGTTCCGGCTTGTTCATGCAGATGGCCTCGAGAACCAGCCTGGCCACCTGCTGCCATTCAAATACGTTCAAGTGGGGCGAATCAAATGCGCAGCGGTCCACCACCTCCCGGAATGCCCTGGGTGTGCAGGAGAGGGCCGCCTCCGCGGCCCGCAGCGCGAAGCTGATGGGAAAAACCGGATCCTTCTGCCTTCGCAGCGCGGCGTAAAGGGCGGGATAATTCTTCTGGTACAGCGCCTGGAGCAGCTGTCCGCTCTCCCCGTAGTACTTGTCCAGCTCCCCCTTTAAAAGCGGGTCAAAGAGCCTCATTTCGCACAAGAAGCCCGTGATTTTCGAGTAAAATTCATTGAGTCCATTTGTTCCCATTGCTGTCGCCCCCTTGCTTAACGTGCCTGCATCCTACCACGCCCCCCTGTTCAAATTTTCTGAGCGGCGAAAAAAGCCAAAAATCCCTGCTCTGAAAATTTGAACAGGGGGGCGTGATATCCTTGGGGCACAAACCACAAAGGAGGAATATACAATGGTGACGATGCCCTATGTGATGGATCAAAAGGACGGCCGGGGCTCCGATCTCTTCTCCCGCCTGCTCCAGGACCGGGTGATCCTGCTGACCGGGGAGATCGACGACGACAGCGCCGCCGTGGCGGTGGCCCAGCTGCTGTATCTGGAGGCCCAGGACAGCGAGAAGGAGGTCTCCCTCTATATCAACAGCCCCGGCGGCTCCGTGACGGCGGGGCTGGCCATTCTGGACACCATGCGTCACGTCCGCTGCCCGGTGGCCACCACCGGTGTGGGGCTGGCGGCCTCCATGGGGGCGGTGCTGCTGGCCGCCGGGGAGAAGGGAAAGCGCCGCCTGCTGCCCAGTGCGGAGGTGATGATCCACCAGCCCCTGGGCGGCGCCCAGGGGCCCACCACCGATGTCGTGATCCACGCCCGGCGGATGGAGCGGGTCAAGGAGCGGCTGCTGGATCTGATGGTCTCCTTCACCGGTCAGGGCCGGGAGAAGCTGGCGGCGGACATGGAGCGGGACTGCTTCCTCACCGCCCAGGAGGCGGTGGACTACGGCCTGGCGGACCAGGTGCTGTAAGGGAGGGCGCGGCCATGTGCTATGACGGTGCGGCGTGGATCCCCTTCCTGTGCGGCTTCCTGGTGGCAGGGCTGACGTCCCTGGTGCCAATCGCGGTGCTGGCCTTCCTCTGGATGCGGGCGGAGGCCCGGGACGCCTTTTCCCGGCTGGAGGACCTGCTGGAGCAGGATGAGGCGGACGATTGAAAAAACACAAAAGGGGCCGCCGCCCGCGGGCAGCGGCCCTTTTCGCAGGGATGC
>CAMMCS010000093.1 GCA_946494635.1 uncultured Oscillibacter sp.
GGGTCCGCCGTGCCCCGCTCCCACTTGCTGACCGCCTGGCGGCTGACCCCCAGGGATTCCGCCACGAACTCCTGGGTCATCTGGCAGCGCATCCGGTGGGCCTTGATGGCCTCCCCCAGGGTGCGGCAGGCCTCCGCCTTCTCCCGGCGGGCCTCCCCGCCCCGCAGGTACTTCCGCAGGGCCCGGATCAGCAAGATCAGCAGATAGATGAGTCCCGCCCAGATTGCCAGGCCCAGGAGCGCAGCGGGGATCATCACGATTGAAGCCATTGCCATTGCAATTCCTCCTTTTATCTTGGTGACCCCAGCATAGCAGAGGAGGGCGGTTGCCTCCACCAGCTATCGCGCAACTTTCGGGTGATTTCCGGGCGCAGAGGCTTTGGCCCGGCAGATCTCATCCGCCGGGCGGTTCAGGAACCCTCCGGCGTCCGCCGGGCCCAGATGGCCCAGTAGGTCAGCATTCCCAGCACATAGGCCAGCACATCCCACGGGTCGCCTATGCTGTCGGGCAGGAACCGCGGCGCGGCACACTCCCAGAACAGGCCGCACAGCACCCCCGCCGCCAAAAACTGCCACGCCCTGCGCAGCCGCTTTTCCGGCCAGCGGCTCAGGGAGAGGATCAGGTTCAAGTAGGCGGCAAAGGCAGCGCCGCCCAGATAATCGTTGAAATGGCAGCGCAGCAGATATCCCGCCGCCGGCCAGGGGACCTGCGTTTTGACCCGCTGATTTACCGCGTACAGGGCCAGGGGAACCAGGATCAGCGCCAGGTCTCCCCGCCGCTGCCGGGTCAGCAAAGGGAGAAAATGATCAGTGCCACCAGCACAGCGCCCACGACACCCCAGAAGCCAAGCCCGCCTTTTTCATTCATCTGTACTCCTCCCCTCAGGGCTGTTTGATTGCATTTCATTATAAAGGATCTGCCCCAAGGTGTCAATTTCCGACGGCGGACCTTCCGGATCTCAGCATATAAAAAGCAGGGCAGCCCGCAGGCTGCCCTGCCCTTTTCAGGGGTCAGTCTTCCGTCAGCACGCCGGTCAGATCCACCGGCTTGCCGTCGTGCCAGAGGCGCTCCAGGGAATAGAACTCCCTGGCCTCGGCGGAGAACACATGGACCACCACGCAGCCGTAGTCCAGCAGGACCCAGGTGCCGTCCCGGTAGCCCTCCCGGCGGAGGGGATCCTCCCCCGCCTGCTCCTTCATGGCCTTCTCCACCGCGCCGCACAGGGCGTTGATCTGGGTGTTGGAGGAGCCGGTGGCAATGACGAAATAGTCCGCCAGGGTGGTCTGCTCCGTGATCTCGATGGCGGCGATGTCGCCGCCCTTTTTCTCGTCCAGGGCCTTGGCCGCGATCAGGGCCAGTTCCTTCGGTGTCATGGACTCATCCTTTCTGATCTGTTAATATCTCTGCGGTCTGCGCCGCTCAGTTCACGATGATAAAGCCGTCATCCGGGGCCTGGGCCTCGCCGCCGGCGGTCTCCTCCGGCGGGACAGTCTCCCCATCAGAGGGCTCCGGCGTCTCCGGCTGGCCGCTCTCTCCGCTGTCCGGGGTGTTTCCGCCCACCTGGCCGATCACCTGTCCGGTGCCGGGATCCAGGATCTGGCCTGTGGAGGGGTCAATGATCCCGCCGGTCTCCGGGTCGATCAGATCACCGGTGCCGGGGTCGATGATCCCCGTTCCGGGGTCAATGCCGGTCCCCGGATCCGGGGTGCCAGTCTCCCCGCCGGTGCCGGGATCCGCGGTCTCCCCGCCGGTGCCCGGCTCTCCGGTACCGGGATCCGTAACGATGGGATTCCCGTTCTCGTCCACCGCCGGGGTCTCCTCCTCCGGCTCCTCCGGCGCCCACTGGGCCTGCCAGTAGGATCGGGGATAGGTGGCCTGGCTGTCCTCCACATAGCCGGTGGAAGAGCTGACAGAGCCATCAGCATTCACCGTCATCATGTCCAGGTCGCTGCGGGTGAACAGCTCCTTATAGGGGCTCAGCTTGGTATTCACCAGGTCCAGCAGCTCGTTGGGATAGGGCGTCACATAGGACTGCTCGTTATACTCGCCCAAGGAGCTGCTGACGGAGCGGCTGTAGGCATAGGCACCGTAATTGCCCGGCATGGTGACGAACTCCACATCCTCCGCCTTCAAGCCGCCCAGAACCGCTGCCTTGGCAAACCAGAAGATGTTCTCGAGCGTCAGATCCGTCTCCACATTCTCCTGGAAAACCTCCACAAACTGGTTGAACTTGGGCACATTTTCCAGCTTCAGCAGCTGCTCGATCATCGCTTTCAGGAACGCCTGCTGGGTGCCGATCCGGCCGATGTCGCCGTCCAGGTAGCCGTTGGTGCCCTTCCGGAATCGCAGGACCTGCATGGCGTCCTCGCCGGAAAGGAGGCGGTAGCCCGCCTTCTGATTGATATAGAGATCCTGAAGCGGGTCGTTGTAGTACATATCCCGGGGCACGTCGAACCAGACGCCGCCCATAGCATCCACGATCTGGCCCACGGCGTCCCACTCGACAACCACCTGAAAGTCCGGCTCAAAGCCCACCAGCTGGGAGATCTCCTTGTACAGCGCCTGGATGCCCCGCTCTCCGCCGCCGTAGGAATTATAAACGGAGTTGATCCGCTTGATGTCCCAGGGCACATTCACCATGGTATCCCGGGGGATGGACATGACCGTGGCCTTCTGGTTGGTCACGTCATAGCTGGCCAGCAGCATGGTGTCCGTGTTGCCGCCGCCGCCCGTGTCCCGTCCCAGGATCAGCACGGTATAGTAGTCCTCGCTCTTCCGCTCCCCGCCGCTGCGGGGGCGGATGCCCTCGCCCCAGTCGATCTCCTCCACCGGCTCACCGGTCTCCGGATCCTCCGGCTGTTCCGTTTTCCCCGCGTTGAGATCCGGCCGGACAAACAGGCTCTGCCAGGCCAGGACGCCTGTCAGCGCCACCGCCAGCACAGCGGCCAGGGCGATCAGGCCCTTCTGGCCCCGGGTCAGCCGGCTGCGCTTTTGTTTTTCCGTCCGCTTCCCACCTGTCTGGTCCGCCATCCTGCCACCCCTTTTGTCTCTGTGATCCTGTCAGTTCACAATGATAAAGCCGTCGTCCGGAGCTTCTGTGGAGCCGCTGGAGTCCCCGGTTCCGGAGTCCGATGTCCCGGTACCGGGATCGGTGGTACCGCCGGTGCCCGGGTCTGCGGCGCTGCCGCCTGTGCCGGGATCCGTGGTGCCGCCCGTTCCGGGATCTGCAGTGCTGCCGCCGGTGCCCGGGTCCGTCGTACTGCCCGTTCCGGGATCTGTACTTCCGGTGCCGGGATCCGTCGTCTCGCCAGTCCCTGGATCCGTGGCGCCGCCTCCGGTGCCAGGATCCGTGATCCCGCCGCCGGTGCCCGGGTCCGTGGTCTCATCGCCGGTCACCGGCAGACCCGTATCAGGGTCGATGGCGCCGCCATTCTCATCCACGGTGGGCGTCTCCTCCTCCGGCTCCTCGGTCGTGGGCGTGGAAGGACGCACCGGCGGCTGGGCCGCCCGGCTGTCTTCCACATAGCCGGTAGAGGAGCTGATGGAGCCGTCGGAATTGACGGACATGATGTCCAGATCGCTGAGGGTAAACACCTTTGTATAGGGGCTCAGCTGGTTGTTCACCAGGTCCAGCAGCTCATCTGCCGCCGGCACCACATAGGACTGGTAGTTCTGGTAGGTGCGGCTCCACACAGAGGCATTTTTGTTCGGCATGGTGACGAACTCCACATTTTCGATGGAGAGGCCGCCGAACACCGCCTGCTGGGCGAACCAGAGGATGTTCTGGAAGGTCAGATCCGTCTCCACATTGTTCTGGAACACCTGGATAAACTGGTTGATCTTCGTAATGTTCTGGATCTGCAGCAGCTGCTCCACCATAGCGGTGAGAAACGCCTGCTGGGTCTTGATCCGGCCCAGATCGCCGTCCGGATAGCCGTAGCGCATGTCGTTGTCGTGGCGGTAGCGCAGCACCTGCATGGCGTCATCCCCGGTGAGGAGGCGATAGCCCTTCTCCTGATGGATCGACAGATCCTGATAGGGGTCGTCGTAGTTCATGTTCCGGGGCACGTCGAACCAGACGCCGCCCATGGCGTCCACGATCTCTCCCACGGCCTCCCACTCGACGACCACCTGGTAGTCCGGCTCAAAGCCCACCAGCTGGGAGATCTCCTTGTACAGGTTCTGGATGCCCGCGTCCCCGCCGCCTCCATAGTTATAGACGGCGTTGATGCGTTTGATGTCGTAGGGGATATTCACCATGGTGTCCCGGGGGATGGACATGACCGTGGCCTTCTGGTTGGTCACGTCATAGCTGGCCAGCAGCATGGTGTCCGTGTTGCCGCCGCCGCCCGTGTCCCGTCCCAGGATCAGCACGGTATAGTAGTCCTCGCTCTTCCGCTCCCCGCCGCTGTGGGGGCGGTTGCCCTCGCCCCAGTCGATCTCCTGGGTCTCGGTGCCTTCCTCCGTGCTCTCGCCCGGCAGGTCCGGCCGGACAAACACGCTCTGCCAAGCCAGCACGCCCGCCAGCGCCACCGCCAGTACCACGGCCAGGGCGATCAGGCCCTTCTGGCCCCGGGTCAGCCGGCCAGGCTTCCTGTGTTTCTTCGGATTATTCTTCCTTGGCGTCCCACCCGCCAAATGCTTTCCGTTTTCTCTTTCCAAGGTCTTTTCTATCCTTTCAATGCGTCCCGCGCCTCAATCGTGGCGTGGTGCACAGGGTTTCCCAAATCCGTCATTTCCTTTATGGTCATCTCCAGCCCCAAAAGCAGGCCCTCATCCAGGTCTTTATAGCACACACTGCGCAGTTTGTCCACCCCCGGAAAATCCCGGGAGGGCTCAATATAATCCGCCAGGTAAATAATCTTCTCCAGCAGCGTCATGCCGGCATGGCCGGTGGTGTGCCACCAGATAGCACGGTAGATCTCGTCGTCCACGCCGAACACGTCCCGGGCGATGGCCGCGCCGGTCTTGGCGTGGAGGAGCTTCAAGGCCCTGCGCTCCAGCTCGTCCAGCTGGATGCCGTACTGGCGGCAGAGGGCCAGCTGCTGCTCCATGTCCAGCTTTTTGGTGCAGTCGTGGAGCAGCGCCGCCACCCGGGCCTTCTCCACGTCCGCGCCGTACCGCTCCGCCAGACGGATGGCCTCCTGCTCTGTCCCCAGCACATGGGGGATCCGTTTATACTTCAGATAGCTGAGCGCCACCGGCCGCAGCTGCCGGAAGGGCAGGTGCTTCAGGTCCGCCTCTGTGCCGTAGAGCCCCTCCCGCAGAATATAGCCGTACACCGCCGGGGGCAGCAGGGCGCCGCCCTCTCCCCGGGCCAGCATGGCCCTCAGGTCCGTGGAGGATACATCCACCACGCCCGGAATCGTCAGAGTAAAGATCCGGGCCTGGGGATATGCCCGATACAGGTAATCCCGCTGGACAGAGAACAGCTCCTCCGTATCCGCCTCCGTCCGGCCGAAGGCGGCGACCCCCGCCAGGGACAGGATCTTCTCCGGCTCGTGCCAGGTCTGGAGGGTGAGGAACATATCCGTCCCCATCAGCAGCCACAGCTCATCCTGCGGGTACCGCTCCCGCAGCGCCTCCAGCGTCTCGGAAGTGAAGCTTCGGCCTGGACGCCGGAGTTCCAGATCCAGTGTCTGGACCTTCTCCCCAAGGCCCAGCTGCTCCCCTGCCAGGCGGGTCATCTCCAGCCGCTGGGCCGGGGTGGGACTGCCCGCCGGCAGCACCTTGTGGGGCGGCTGGCCGTCCGGTACCAGCAGCAGAAGGTCTAGCTTCAGCAGCTCAAAGACCGCCCGGGCCGCAGTCACATGTCCCAGGTGAGGCGGGTTGAACGTCCCGCCGTATACGCCGATTTTCATGATCGCCCTTCCTTGTTCTTAGAGTAACGCTCACAGAGTGGAGAGTAGAGAGTGAAGCGTGTAGATGTCGTGTCCGGCATTGCCGGACAGTTCAAATTCATTCGCCTCTGGCGAATCCCAACACTCCACTCTCAACTCTTCACTTTTCACTCTTCTTTTTCGTCTTCACCAGCTGAATCCGCTTTTCCTTCGGTTTGGAGTGGCTCTCCCGGTACAGCACGAACTTGGTGCCGATCACCTGCACCACTTCACTGCGGGTGGCCTTGGCCAGCTCCGCAGCCGCCGTGCGGGCGTCATAATCAAGGTTATTCTCCAGCACCCGGCCCTTGATGAGTTCCCGGGCCTCCAGCGCGTCGTCCGCCTGTTTGATGAGGTTTTCTCCAATGCCGTCCTTGCCGATCTGCAGGATCGTCTCGAGGCTGTTGGCCAGGCCCCGCAGCTGGGCCCGCTGTTTGCTTGTCAGTTCCATATTGTCCTGTTAAACTCCATTTCCTTGTCGTCTTTCCGGAAAGCACGCTCCGCAGACGGCAATGCCGGGGAAGGGAGAACCGCGTGTCCCCTCTTCCTTTCAGACGTTATTTTTTCAGATAAGTTGCAAGTTTTTCAGAAAATTCCCGCAGGGCACGGCCCCGGTGGGAGATGGCGCTCTTTTCCTCTGCCGTCAGCTGGCCGAAGGTCTTGGCCTTCTCCGGCACCAGGAACACCGGATCGTAGCCAAATCCCTCCGTCCCCATGGGGGCGAAGGCGATGGCGCCGTCGCAGCGGCCCTCCGCCGTCAGCTGGTCGCCGTTGGGAAAGGCGCAGGCAATGGCGCAGGCAAAGTGGGCCGCCCGGGTGGTCTGGCCCCGCATGTTCTGCAGCAGGAGCATGTACCGCCCCCTGTCGTCCAGCCCCTCGCCGCCGTAGCGGGCGGAGTAGACACCAGGCCCGCCGTTCAGGGCATCCACGCACAGGCCGGAGTCGTCCGCGATGGCGGGCAGGCCGCTGGCAGCGCAGATGGCTTTCGCCTTCAGCATGGCGTTTTCGGCGAAGGTGGTGCCAGTCTCCTCCACATCCACGGTGACGCCCGCATCCGCAGGGCTCACCACCTCCACCCCCAGCCCGGAGAGGATCTCCCCCATTTCGCGCAGCTTGCCGGGATTGTGCGTTGCCAACACAAATTTCATATACGTTCCTCCTTTTCCGCCAGTTGATCCAGCCTCTTGTTCCGGAATGTCAGGCAGAGGTCCGTGGCCACCATGGCGATGTCCAGCACATAGAATACCGCCACATAAGTAATGTTCCCGCTGATGAATTTCCCTGCCAGGCCGCAGAGGTAGCCCGTGATAATACAGACTTCAAACCAAATGCTCTTGCCTCTGGCCGTGCGGGAACGCACGGACTTCGCGATGTTGAAGGGCCAGGAAATTCCAAAACAGATCAGCATGATCATCTCAAATACCTGTGCCACGGGAATCCCTCCTTTATGTAATGATACAGCCTCAGCAGCCCAAGGCCTGCCGCTGGATCTCCAGCAGTGCCTGATTTCCCTTGGCGCACAGGCGCACCAGCTCCTGCTGCTCCTGCGCCGTGAAGGCCCGGCCCTCGCCGGTGCCCTGGAGCTCGATGATCTCCCCCAGCTCGTTCA
>CAMMCS010000094.1 GCA_946494635.1 uncultured Oscillibacter sp.
TCGGACCGGGACGGCCACAGCGTCACGGTCACCGGCCCGGTGCCGGAGGCCGCCCGGACCCGGGCCCTGGACGGCCTGGAACTGGAGGCCCGCCTCCGCAAGACCGGCGGCACCGCCTATCGCTGCGACACCGTGGTCACCCTGGTGGATGAGGGGCTGTCCCTTCCTGCCAGCGCCATCAACGCCCTGCGTCGGGATGCCCTGGCGGCCCTCACCGCCGCCCGCACCGCGCCCCCCAAGCGCCGGGAGCTGCCCGCGCCGCCGCTGCCGGATATCGACTGTTCCGCGGAGACGCCCCAACTCACCCTGTCCGTGGCCCGGCTGGAGCAGCTCTCCCCCGCCCTGCTGGACCTGGGCCGTCCCGCCCGGATCTGCGTCCCGCTGGAGGAGGCCTCCCGGATGGAGGCCCTGCCTGGCGGGGGGTCGGAGTGGTGCGTCACACTCCCCCGCATTTGGCGGGACCGGGACGAGCCGGCGCTCCGCTCCCAGCTGGAGCAGGCCCGCACCCTGGGCTTCACCGGCGTGCTGATCGGGAATCTGGGCCATCTGCCCCTGGTGCGGGGGATGGACTTCCATCTCTGCGGCGACTACGGCCTGAACGTGTTCAACTCCCGGTCCCTGGCCTATCTGAAGGGCAAGGGGCTGGAGAGCGCCTGCGTGTCCTTTGAGCTGCGGTTCGCCCAGATCCGGGATCTGAAAAAGGTCCTGCCGGCGGAGGCCATCGTCTACGGCCGCCTGCCCCTGATGATCACGGAGAACTGCCTGGTGCAGAACGAGACCGGCTGCCGCCTGGACCGGCAGGGCGCCTGCGTTCCGAAGGACGGCCCCTGCCGCTGCAGTCCGCCCAACGTCCTGAGGGACCGCACCGGTGCCGCCTTCCCCCTGCTGCCGGCCTACGGCCACCGGACGGAGATCCAGAACAGCAAGCCGCTGTATCTGGCGGACCGGCCGGGCTACCGGACGCTGGGCCTGTCCTATGCCCGGCTCCGCTTCACCACGGAGACGGCGGAGGAATGTGTCCGCATCCTGCGGGATTATCTGGACGCGGCGCCCGCAGCCGGGGATTTTACCCGGGGGCTCTACGAGCGGGGGGTGGAGTGAGCAATGTCGGCGGGAGGATGGGGGTGCGTCCCATTGGACGGAGAATCCAGCCGGGTTGCCGGCTTGTCCCAATGCACCCCCCGTTTCTCTTTTGGTCTTGCCAAAAGAGAAACGGGCCGTGCACGGTCCAAAGAGAAAAAACGCTTTGGTCGCAACTTTGCACATCCGTGCAAAGTTGCTGTACGGGGGTCGGCGGATCGGTGCTTGCTCCGATTTTGCCTGGCCGACCGGCACGCTATCCTCTTCTGCGAATTTGCAACTGCCGTCCCGTGGCGGAGGGTGCGGAGGGCGTCGGGGTGGTCGTCGCATTGAGCTGCTTCTCTTTTCGCTGCCGCTGGCCGGTGGTCGATGGCAGTCTCTGCAAGGGCCGATGAGGGCATCGGCCCCTACGAGCGCCCGGGAAGCGCGTAGCGAAGCGGAACGCGCGGAAAGAGGCGCAGACCAAATGCGTTCTTGCACCCCGATGATTGCCGCACCCGCGCCGCGGGAATCCGCCGTCAAGCCTATACCGCACCCCGCCGCGCCCGTCGGCCAGTCCTCGCAAACCCGCAGGCACCATCTCACGCCGACCCTCGTATTTAAGCAAACTTGCACGAACGTGCAAGTTTGCGCCAAACATTTTTTCTTTTCCACCGGGCGCGGCGCATTTTCTTTTTGATGTTTCAAAAAGAAAATGGGGGGCGCATTGCCCAGCTGGCAACCCAGCTGTTTCCCCCGTCCAATGGGACGGCCCCATCCCATATCCCTCGTTTCCTTTTACTATTTGTAAATTATATTTTGTATTATACAAATCGTATTCATTTCTGGAGTTTGACATGGAAGAGATCAAGGTAAAATATTTCACAGACGATATCGACGAGCTGTGCTATGTGGAGGGCAAATCCGACTGGATTGACCTCCACGCAGCGGAGACCGTTACCATGAAGGCCGGGGAGTTCCGGCTGATCCCCCTGGGGGTGGCCATCGCCCTGCCGGAGGGCTACGAGGCCCACATCGTCCCCCGCAGCTCCACCTTCAAGAATTACGGCATTTTGCAGACCAACTCCATGGGTGTGGTGGACTACACCTACCGGGGCGACGGGGATCAGTGGCAGATGCCCGCTTACGCCACCCAGGATGTGACCATTGAGAAAAACGCCCGGATCTGCCAGTTCCGCATCATGAAAAATCAGCCGCAACTGCGTTTTGTCCGCGTGGATCGCCTGGACGGCCCCGACCGGGGCGGCTTCGGCTCCACAGGAAAGTGAGGGGCGCCCATGGCAAGAATCGTACTGGCCTCCGGCTCTCCCCGGCGGCAGGAGCTGCTGCAGCGCATCGGCATTACCGGCTTTGACGTCCGGGTGCCGGAGACGGAGGAATCCTATCCCGCCGGCCTCTCCCCCCGGGAGACGGTGGAATACATCTCCCGGGAGAAGTCTGACGCGGCTGCCGCCCTCTGCACGGCGGAGGAAATCGTCATCACCGCAGACACCATGGTATTCCTGGATGACGCCCGGCTGGGCAAGCCGGCGGACGAGGCGGACGCGCTGCGGATGCTGACGGCCCTTCAGGGCCGCCGCCACACGGTGTGTACCGGCGTCACTGTCCGCCGGGGCGATGAGATCCTGACGGAGAGCGAATCCACTGACGTCTATTTCCGCCCCGCCTCTGAGGCGGAGCTGCTGGCCTACATCCGCACCGGCGAGCCTCTGGACAAGGCCGGGGCCTACGGCGTCCAGGGCAGGGGCGCGCTGCTGGTGGAGCGGCTGGACGGCGACTTTTTCAACGTAATGGGCCTGCCGGTCCTGCGGCTGAGCCGGATGCTGGCGCGGTTCGGCATCCATCTTCTGAACTGATACCTGAGAGCGGGAGGGGTTTCCTGTGAAAAAATTCTTTCGGGAACACGGCATCTGGGTCCTGTTCGCCACCGCGGTGGTGGCCGTGGCCCTGGCGCTGATGTCCGTGTTTTCCACCACCTCCTCTCCTCTGACCAACCTGGCAGGGGTCATCACCTCCCCCTTCCGGTCCGCCTACACCGCTGTGGCAAACTGGATCACGGACAAGCAGAACTACTATCAGGACGTCACCGCCCTGGAGGAGGAAAACACCTCCCTGCGGCGGGAAAACGCCCAGCTGCGCGCCCAGCTCCGCCAGGCGGAGACGGACAGCGAGGAGAACGCCCGGCTGCGGGAGCTTTTAAACCTGCGGGAGCAGATCTATGACCTGGAGCTGGAGACCGCCATGGTGACAGAACACGAAGTCACCAACTGGACCTCCTCTCTGACGCTGAACAAGGGCACGGAGCACGGGGTGGAAGTGAACGACTGCGTTATCACCGAGACCGGCGCTCTGGTAGGCGTGGTCAGCCGGGTGGGGCTCAACTGGTGTACGGTCCTCACCATTGTGGACACGGACACCTCCCTGGGCGCCCAGGTGTACCGCACCAAGGACCTGGGGCTGGCGGTGGGGGACTTTTCCCTGATGGGGGAAAACCGGCTGCGGCTGGACTACCTGCCGGCGGACTGCCAGCTGCTGGGAGGCGACCTGGTGCTCACCTCCGGCCTGGGGGGCTACTACCCCTCTGGTCTGGAGATCGGCACGGTGGAAGTGGTGCAGCCGGATGACTCCGGCGCCGCCTCCTATGCGGTGCTGACCCCCGTGGCGGATTTTGACAGCCTGGTGGAGGTGTTTATCGTCAAATCCTTCGATATTCAGTCCTGACGGTCATCGGGGTGAAAGGAGGCCGCGGCTTTGCTGGCCAGAAGTGCAACCATTTTCAAGTGGTCTCTGTATGCCGGGGCCACCCTTGTGTTTTTCCTGCTCCAGGGCGCTCTGCTGCAGCGGATCAGCCTCTGGGGCGTCATTCCTTTTTGTTTTCCCATCCTGGCGGCGGTTCTGGGAATGTATGAGGGGCCGCTGCCCGGCTCTATCTATGGCCTGGCGCTGGGCGTGCTCTGCGATCTGCTGCTGCCTGCCGCCATCCCCTGTTTTTACACGCTGGTCTTTCCGGCGGTTGGGCTGTGCGCGGGCCTGATTTCCCAGAGCCTGCTTCCTGCGGGTTTTGTGTGCGCCGCCGCCTGTTCCCTGCCGGCCTTTTTCCTGACGGACCTGTTCCACTGCCTGGTGCTGTGGGCCCAGGGCCACGAGGCCTGGGCAGCCGGAGCCTGGCTGTTTTTGCGTGAGACCTGTGTCTCTCTCCCCCTGTGTGTGCCGGCGGCGGCGCTGTTCTCCGCCGTCTTCCGCCGGACCCATCTGGACGACTAAGCGAGGTGCCCATGGATCACAGAGAATCCACAATTTTCCGCCTGCGGGTGCTGGCGGGGATCTTTCTGGCCATCATGGCCATCTTCCTGGGAGTTCTGTACAACACCCAGGTCAATGATTATGACGAATACTACGCCAGCTCCATCCGCACCATCGCCCGGCCAGAGGAGGTGGATGCCGCCCGGGGCGATATCACCGACCGCAACGGCAAGGTGATGGTATCCAGCCGCCCCTCCTACAGCCTGACCTTTGACGCCTCGGAGCTGGACAGCGACCAGGACGAGAACGAAGCCATCCTGCGGCTGCTGGAGCTGTGCCAGGCCCAGGGGATCAGCTGGGTCGATTACCTGCCCATCACCCGCACCGCTCCCTTCTCCTATCAGCTGGACGCCCTTGGCAGCACGGACAAGAGACGCTTCCTCACCTATCTGAAAAGTCTGGATGGGGCGGCGGAGGCCCTGGGGGACTATCTGCTGGCGCATCCCTCCCTGCTGGAGACCGTGGATGAGGATGGGGACCGCAGCAATCCCGCCGATGACATTCTGGAGGACGAGCGGCTGGACACAGACCGCAAAAAGGCCGATGCCCTGCTGGAGAAGCTGACCGTCTCCCAGCTGACGGACACGCTGCTCACGCGCTCCGGCCTCTCCGCTACCCGCCTGATCGCCCTGATGCGGGAGGACTTCGGCCTCTCCTCTTCTTTTTCCGTGGAGGAGGCCCGGCTGGTGCTGGGCATCCAGTATGAGATCCGCAGCCGCAACCTTGTGAGCACGGACGCCTATGTGCTGGCGGAGGACGTTGACACGGAGCTGATCTCCCTGCTGA
The DNA here is from genome assembly GCA_946494635.1 of uncultured Oscillibacter sp. Classification (GTDB taxonomy): domain Bacteria; phylum Bacillota; class Clostridia; order Oscillospirales; family Oscillospiraceae; genus Oscillibacter. The sequence continues at coordinate 5,170 of CAMMCS010000094.1, forward strand.
ACGACGGGAACTACGCGGGGGCCAAGGTAACCCTCTCCTCTGTCCGGGAGTACGAGACGACCTATGCGGCGCATATCCTGGGGTATCTGGGCGATATCACCCTGGAGGACGACTATCAGAACAAGCTGAAGCCCCTGGGCTATGCCATGAACGACAAAATCGGCCGCAGCGGTGTGGAGGCCGCCTTTGAGGAGTACCTCCGGGGCACCGACGGCGTCCGGGTGGTGTCCATGAACGAGGACGGGAAAATCACCGGTGAATATTACTCCGCCGAGCCGGTTCCCGGCAATACAGTGGAGCTGACCATTGACCTGGATCTCCAGCAGGCCACCGAGGACGCCCTGGCCGCCACCATCATGGAGATGAACGAGGCGGACGGGGACGAAAGCCGGGGCGGCGCGGCGGTGGTGCTGGACGTGGACACCCGGGAGGTGCTGGCCCTGGCCTCCTATCCCACCTATGACCTGGCCACGTTCCGGCAGTCCGCCAGCGTCTATGCCGCGCTGGAGTCGGACCCCAGCCGCCCCTTCAACAACCGGGCCACCCAGGGCATTTATGTCCCCGGCTCCACCATCAAGCCCCTGACGGCGGTGGCGGCGCTGGAGGAAAAGGCCATCTCCTCCCCCACAGAACGGATCCGTACCCCGTCCTTCTGGGCGTATCCCAACGATCCCACAGGCAGCGGCACTGGATGCGCCGGCGGCGACCACGGCCGTCTGAATGTGACGGAGGCTATCACCAAGTCCTGCAACTACTTCTTCGCCGAAATGGGCTACCGCCTGGGGATGGACACCTTTCTGGAATACCTCCACGCCTTTGGCCTGGGGGAGCCCACCGGCATCGAGATCGGGGACGCCGCCGGCATCCTGCCGGAGAACCCGGAGGGCCAGGACCGGGCCCCCTGGGCGGCCTTCGGCCAGGGCAACCAGGCCTACACCCCCCTGCAGATCGCCAACTACATCGCCACGCTGGTCTCCGGCGGGGAACTGCTGCAGCCCCATCTGCTCAAGGCCGTCAAGTCCTATGACAACGCGGAGGTCCTGGCGGTGGGCGAGGCCGAGTCCCTTGGCTCCGTCGCAATTTCCGACTCTACCCTGGAGGCGGTGAAGGAGGGCATGCTGGGCTATACCCAGCCCGGCGGCTCCGTCTACAACGCCTTCCGGAACTGCGTGGTCTCTGCCGGCGCAAAGACCGGCACTTCCCAGCTGGGCGGCGACCAGACGGACAACGGCGTCTTTGTCTGCTTCGCTCCCTATGACGATCCGGAGATTGCCGTCGCCCTTGTCATTGAGCACGCCACCTGGGGCGCCAACCTGGCCTCCACCGGCGTGGAGATCCTCAATTCCTACTTTGCCGCCAGCGATGACGGCAACGCCGTGACCGGCGAAAATCAACTGCTTCCCTAAGGAGATCCGTTTCCATGAGCGAGCCCTTTGTTTTTGACCCCCGCTGTACCGCCTGCAAGGACCCCTTCGGTGCTGTCCCCTGCGGGCAGCCGGTTTCCTTTCACTGCCGCCCCCTGGCACAGGAGGATTTTACCCACTGCGCCCTGGTGATGACCCTGGAATTCGCCGGGGAGACCCGGGAGCAGGAGCTGGCCCCGGAGGGCCCCGCCGGCGAGCGGGTGTGCTTCTCCGGCACCCTGGACGCACCGGCAGAGCCGGATCTCATCTGGTACCACTTCCGCCTGTGGCGGGAAGACGGCACCGGCTGCGTGCTGGACCGCACCGGCTACCGCAGCGACGGAAAGCTGGACCCCTGGCAGCTGACCGTGTACCGGGAAAACCATACGCCGGACTGGTTCGGCGCCGGTGTGACATACCAGATTTTTCCAGATCGGTTCTGCCGCCTGACAGTCCCGGATCCGAACGGGCTGGTGGGAAACCGCTGGGTCCACCAAGACTGGGACGACACCCCGGAGTGGCGGCCGGACCCGGACGGCGAGATCCGCAACCGGGACTTCTTCGGCGGCTCTCTGGCGGGGATCACGTCGAAGCTGGACGATTTGAGGGCCCTGGGGGTCACCACCCTCTACCTCTGCCCCATTTTCGAGTCCGCCTCCAACCATCGCTACAACACGGCGGATTACACGAAGATCGACCCCATGCTGGGGACGGAGGTGGATTTCCGCACGCTTTGTCAGGAGGCCCACCGGCGGGGGATGCGGGTGATTTTGGACGGGGTGTTCAACCACACCGGCTCCCAGAGTGTCTACTTCAACGCCGACGGCTACTACCCCACCCTGGGCGCCGCCCAGAGCCAGGATTCCCCCTGGTACAGCTGGTACCGGTTCCACC
>CAMMCS010000095.1 GCA_946494635.1 uncultured Oscillibacter sp.
GGGGGGGGCTCCCCGCGGGGGCGGGGTCCTGGGGCGCCCGCCTCGGGGGGGGCCGCCCCCCCAAACCCCCGACAGAGGGATGCAGAGCCCCCGGGCACCAGCCCGGGGCCCTTTTTATAACGGAGCGGCTGCGGCCGGGTCACTCCCGGCGCCTGGCTGCGGCGGAGCCCAGGTGAAGCTCCATCCGATACTTTGCCACCGTTCGCCGGGCGATGCGGATTCCCTGCTGTTCCAGCAGCTCCGTCAGCTTTTGGTCGCTGAGGGGGTGACGGCGGTCCTCCTGGCGGATCAGCTCCAGCAGCCGCAGCTTCACCGTCTGCTGTGAGGGGCCCTGCTCCCCCAGGGCCCGGCTGAAGAAGTAGCGGAGGGGATAGGTGCCCTGGCGGCATTGGAGATACTTCTCCCGGGTGGCCCGGGAGATGGTGGAGGGATGAAGGTTCAGCTGCTCCGCCAGGGCAGCCATGGTCATGGGGCAGAGCTCCGTGGACTGGCCGGCGAAAAAGGCGTATTGGGTCTCTAGGATCGACTCGGCGCACAGACGCAGGGTGCTGCCCCGCCGCTCCAGACTGTTCAGCAGCCATTTGGCCTGCTGCATTTTCTCCCGGAGATAGGCCCGGGTCTCCGGATCATCGGATTCCTTCAGCAGCCGGACATAGTACTGGCTGATGGATACCCGGGGGAGATAATAGTCATTGAGGATCACCTGCAGCTTCCCATCCAGCTCCGCGATGAAAATATCGGGCCGGACATACAGCGTAGGCTCCGGCGGCTGGAAGGAACGGCCGGGACAGGGATCCAGGGCGGCGATGCGCTTTTCCGCCGCACGGACGTCCTCCGGCGTTACCTGGAGTTCACGGGCAATCAGGCCATAGTGCTTTTTCCCCAGGTCCGGCAGGAACCGGCGGACGATCTCCATGTCCAGCGGCCTGGCGTCCGCCTGGCGGGCCAGCTGCAGCAGCAGGCACTCCGAGAGAGAGCGGGCGCCCACGCCGGCCGGCTCCAGGCTCTGCAGGGTCTCCAGCGCCTGCTGGACCAGTGCCTGGGGGATTTTCAGGTCCGCCACGCCGTCCAGATCCTCCTGGCACAGGCGGCCCTCCTCGTCCACCAGCTCCGCCAGATACCGGCACAGGGCCAGCAGGGGCTTGGGCAGCCGACGGCGCTCCAGCTGGTCACAGAGGAAGGCGGAGAGGCTCTCTGTCTCCCGGTCCGCGGCGCCCCGATCCGGCATGGCGCCGTGGCCGTCCTCCGGCAGCCCACCGTTGATCCAGTGGACTTTCTGCCGCAGCGCTTCATAGGCCCTGTGGAGCTCCGAAAGATCCGTCTGCTCCACCAGAGGATTCTCCTCACTGACCTGATTCAGGTAATCCAGCAGATCCTGGGAGTTCATCTGCAGCAGCTCCACAGACTGCAGCAGCTGCGGCGTGAGCTTCAGTTCCTGGCGAAGCTCGGTTCCAAGACGGATCAGGCCCATACCCCGGCACCTCCTCTCATGTCCGGCCTCCCACATATTTTGCGATTTTCCGGGCCGCCGTGGCCTGGGAGATCCCCAGGTCCTTTGCCACCGCGACGGTAGTGCCGCAGCGCTGATAGGAGTCCCGGATGATCTGGGCCTCATAGGCGTCCATCCGCTCCGCCAGGGTGCCGCCCGGCAGCAGCTCCGCCGTCGCCCGGTCTGCCGTGTACTCCAGCGGCAGGGCGGAGATATCCAGGATGGGGTCCTGGGCTGTGATGACCAGCCGCTCCATCAGGTTTTCCAGCTGGCGGACGTTGCCCGGCCAGTCATATTGCTCCAGAAACGCCAGAAATCGCGGGCTGCAGGCGAGGGATTTGTTATACTCCCCGCAAAAGCGGGCCAGAAACTGGTGGGCCATGGGGACGATATCCTCTTTTCGCTGCCGCAGCGGTGGAATATGGATGCGGATGACATTGAGCCGGTAGAAAAGGTCAGACCGGAACAGCCCCCGCTGCACCGCCTCCTCCAGATTGCGGTTGGTGGCCACGATCAGCCGGAAGTCCAGTTCAATCTTTCGGGTGCCGGAGAGCCGCTCGATGGTCTTCTCCTGAATCAGCTGCAGGAGCTTGGACTGAATGTGGGCCGGCAGCTCGCCGATCTCGTCCAGGAACAGCGTGCCGTGGTTGGCCAGCTCGATCTTGCCGATCTTGCCGGAGGAGGACGCGCCGGTGAAGGCGCCCTTCTCATAGCCGAAGAGCTCCGACTCGATCAGATTCTCGTGGAGCACGGCGCAGTTGACCTCGATAAAGGGGCCGTCCGCCCGGCTGCTCATCTTGTGGATGGCCTTGGCAATGGCGCTTTTGCCCACGCCGGTCTCCCCGGTAATGAGGATATTGGCCCGGGTGTTGGCGGTGTTCTGCATCAGCGTCCAAAGCCGCTGCATGGGCGCGCTCTTGAACAGCAGATTGGTGGAGGTGGCCCGGGTCCGCAGCTCGGCGATCTCCTGGGTGTACTGCTGGAGGGAGTCCTGCATCCGGCGGTAATTCCGCTGGATGGAGTTGATCTGCTCCATAGATACGGTGTTGAAGCACACCGCATACTTCAGCTCACCGCCCGCGTCAAACAGCGGGATCCCCACGGTCATGACATTTTTATGGGTGTGGTTGATGGTCTGGGTGGTGCTGATTTTCCGCTTCTGCCGGATGACCTCCGCCGTAATGCAGGGGGTGAAGGTGCCGTCCTTCTCCAGGTCAAAGGCGGATTTGCCCACAATGGAATCGTGGGCGAATCCAAAGTTTTTCTCATAGGTCTCGCTGACCCGCAGGATGATGCCGTTGGCATCGGATACCATCATGTCATCAGCCAGGACCAGGTTGTTCTCCGGATTCAGGATTTCCAGAAGGCCCTCCAGGTTGATGCCCTCGCTGTGCAGGCCGTCAAAGGCAGGAATTGTCATAAGCGGATCCCCTTCCGCGGGCCGTTCCCCGCAGGTTCTATTCAAAAGTGAGTATAGCATATTCAGAAATGAATAAAAAGGGATCCGGACGATTTTTCAATCGTGAAAATCCACGAAATTTTATCTGGGCCGCTGCCGCTTTCCACAAAAAAACCGCCGCCCTCTCAGAAAAGACAGGCCGCAGCATCTATTCAATTTTGAATAAAGCATGCCGGCAGCACAAAAAGATTCCCAATTAATGGAAGAAATTGGGCCGCGGAGCAGGCGCCTTTGAGGATGTTGTATAAAAAGGAAGAAGGATTTTGAGCAGAATGTCTCCTCACAATTGGCACGAATATTGCTAATAAAAACAACAGAAGCATCCATCCTGATTATCAACATCATGAGGAGGGTATTGAAATGTATCAGACCATTCGCTATGAAAAGAAGGATGGCATCGGTATTGCCACCATCAATCGCCCTGAGGCGCTGAACGCATTGAATTCCACGGTGATCTCCGAGCTGGAGCAGCTGATCGGCGAGGTGGAGAAGGACGCCGAGCTGGGCGCTTTTATCATTACCGGCGAGGGCCGCTCTTTCGTGGCCGGCGCGGACATCGGCGAGCAGAGCACCATGGATGTGGCTGCGGGCCGCAAGTGGGGCCAGCGGGGCAGCGCGCTGATGCGCCGCATTGAGAAGCTGGAGATCCCCACCATCGCTGCGGTGAATGGCTTTGCCCTGGGCGGCGGCTGCGAGCTGGCGATGGCCTGCGACATCATTCTGGCTGCCGGCCCCAATGCCGAGGGTAAGGGCGGCGCAAAGTTCGGCCAGCCTGAGGTCGGCCTGGGCATCACCCCCGGCTTCTCCGGTACCCAGCGCCTGCCCCGCCGGGTGGGCATCGCGAAAGCCAAGGAGCTGATCTTCTCCGCCCGCACCATCGGCGCACAGGAGGCCAAGGAAATCGGCCTGGCCAACGCCGTTTATCCCCCTGAGGAGCTGATGGACAAGGCCATTGCCATGGCAAAGTCCTTCATGGCCAACGCCCCCATCGCAGTGAAGTACTCCAAGGCCTGCATCGACCGGGGCATGCAGATGGACATTGACGACGGCATCGCTCTGGAAAATGAGCTCTTCGCCATGTGCTTCGCCACTGAGGATCAGAAGGAGGGCATGGGCGCCTTCCTGGAGAAGCGCAAGGAAAAGCACTTCAAGAACAAGTAATCTTCCGATACATAAAAATTAAAGAGGGATAGAAGACATGAAGAAAGTTCGTGTACTGACCGCTGAGGAAGCGGCGCTTCTGGTTCAGGACGGGGATACCGTCTCCACCGGCGGCTTTGTCAGCTGCGCCTGCCCTGAGGCCCTGACCAAGGCACTGGAAAAGCGCTTTTTGGAAACCGGACATCCCAGAGATCTGACGCTGTTTTTCGCTGCCGGCCAGGGCCACCGGGACGGCACCGGCGGCGACCACTTCGGCCACGAGGGCATGTGCAAGCGCGTGGTGGGCGGCCACTGGGACCGGGCTGCCAAGCTGGGCGAGCTGGCGCTGGCCAACAAGCTGGAGGCCTATAACCTGCCCCAGGGCGTTATCACCCACATGTACCGCGACATTGCCGCCCACAACATCGGCACCATCACCCATGTGGGCCTGTACACCTTCGTGGATCCCCGCAACGGCGGCGGCAAGCTCAACGACGTCACCAAGGAGGATCTGGTCAAGATCGTCAACATCGAGGGCGAGGAGCGGCTGCTCTACAAGCCCATTCCCATCGACGTCTGCCTGGTCCGGGCCAGCTACGCCGACGAGTACGGCAACTGCACCGTCCACCGGGAGATCGGCCCGCTGGACGTGACCGCCCAGTGCCAGGCCACCAAGAACTCCGGCGGCAAGGTCATCGTCCAGGTGGAGAAGATCGTCCAGGGCGGCTCCCTGGATCCCCGCCTGGTGAAGATCCCCGGCATTTATGTGGACGCCATTGTGGTGGGCTCCATTGAGGACAACCTCCAGTGCCTGGGCATGCCCTATGACGGCGCCCTCAGCGGCGAGTTCCGCATCCCCGTGGACGAGATCCCGTCCATCCCCCTGGACGCCAAGAAGATCATTGCCCGCCGGGCCGCTATGGAGCTGCCCCAGGACGCCATCGTGAACCTGGGCACCGGCGCGCCTGAGAAGATCGCCAATGTGGCGGCGGAGGAGGGCATCTCCAACAAGATGACCCTGACGGTGGAGGCCGGCTCCATCGCCGGCATCCCCTACGGCGGGACCCAGTTCGGCGGCGCTGCAAACTCCATGGCCATTCTGGATCACAACGTCCAGTTTGACTTCTACCAGGGCGGCGGCCTGGACGTGGCCTTCCTGGGCCTGGCGGAGACGGCGCCCAACGGCGATCTGAACGTGTCCAAGTTCGGCACCCGCCTGGCCGGCGCCGGCGGATTCATCGACATCACCCAGAACGCCAAGAAGGTGGTCTACTGCGGCACCTTCACCGCCAAGGGACTGAAGACCGCCTGCCAGGACGGCAAGCTGGTCATCACCCAGGAGGGCGCCAAAAAGAAGTTCGTCAACCAGGTGGAACACATCACCTTCTCCGGCACCTATGCCAACAAGGTGCACCAGCCGGTGCTCTACATCACGGAGCGCGCTGTGTTTGAGCTGCGGCCCGAGGGCGTGACCCTGATCGAGATTGCCCCCGGCATCGACCTGCAGACCCAGGTGCTGGATCAGATGGAGTTCATGCCGAAGATTGCCGAGGACCTGAAGCTCATGGACGAGCGCATCTTCCGGGATGAGCTGATGGGCCTGGCCAACGACTGAAGCCCTGACCATTTTGAGGAGGAAAAAAGATATGGCATTGATGACCCCCCAAGAGTACGTTGATTCCCTGCGGAAGCTGAACACCCGGGTTTACATGTTCGGGGAGAAGATTGAGAACTGGGTGGATCACCCGATGATCCGCCCCTCCATCAACTGCGTGGCCATGACCTATGCCCTGGCCCAGGATCCCCAGTACGCCGACCTGATGACCGTGAAGTCCAGCCTGACGGGCCACACCATCAACCGCTTCACTCACCTGCACCAGTCCACCGAGGACCTGATCAACAAGGTGAAGATGCAGCGCCTGCTGGGCCAGAAGACCGCTTCCTGCTTCCAGCGCTGCGTGGGCATGGACGCCTTCAACGCCGTGTTCTCCACCACCTATGAGATCGACGAGAAGTACGGCACCCACTATCACGAGAACTTCAAGAAGTTCCTGACCTTCGTCCAGGACAACGACCTGACGGTGGACGGCGCCATGACAGACCCCAAGGGCGACCGGTCCAAGGCCCCCAGCCAGCAGGCGGACCCGGACATGTACGTCCACGTGGTGGAGCGCCGCAGCGACGGCATCGTGGTCTGCGGCGCCAAGTGCCACCAGACCGGCTCCATCAACAGCCACTGGCACATCTTCATGCCCACCATCTCCATGGGTGAGGCGGACAAGGACTGGGCGGTGAGCTTCGCCTGCCCGACGGACGCCGAGGGCATGTACATGATCTACGGCCGGCAGTCCTGCGACACCCGGAAGCTGGAGGAGGACGCCTCCATCGACGTGGGCAACGCCAAGTTCGGCGGCCAGGAGGCCCTGGTGGTCCTGGACCACGTGTTCATCCCCAACGAGTACATCTTCCTCAACGGCGAGTATGAGTTCGCCGGCATGATGGTGGAGCGGTTCGCCGGCTATCACCGCCAGTCCTACGGCGGCTGCAAGGTGGGCGTGGGCGACACCCTGATCGGCGCCGCCGCCCTGGCCGCCGAGTACAACGGCGTGGAGAAGGCCAGCGCCGTCAAGGACAAGCTGATCGAGATGATCCACCTGAACGAGACCCTGTACTGCTGCGGCATCGCCTGCTCCTCCCAGGGCTTCAAGACCAAGGCGGGCAACTATCAGATCGACCTGCTGCTGGCCAACGTCTGCAAGCAGAACGTCACCCGCTTCCCCTATGAGATCGTCCGCTTGGCGGAGGACATCGCCGGCGGCCTGATGGTCACCATGCCCTCCCAGAAGGACTTCCACTCCGACACGGTGGTGGGCCGGAACGGCGAGACCATCGGCGACATCTGCAATAAGTTCTTCGCCACCCGGGAGGGTGTCAGCACCGAGAACCGTCAGCGGATCATGCGGTTTATTGAGAACCTGTGCCTGGGCGCGGCGGCTGTCGGCTACCGGACGGAGTCCATGCACGGCGCCGGCTCTCCCCAGGCCCAGCGGATCATGATTGCCCGCCAGGGCAACATCCAGGGCAAGAAGCAGCTGGCCAAGGACATCGCGGGCATCCAGGACTAAGGCCCACCGTTGCGGCATTGCGATCCCCGGCCCCTGGCGGGGGCGCCCCTCCCCCCCCCGCCTCGCCACCCGCTCCCTTCCTCCCCCCACCTGAAGGACCACACCAGCTATCATATGATGATCATGGGAAGATGTACTTTCCCCATCCCGTTTTGTGAGCCAAGGAGTTGTCATAGCCCTTTGTCTTCCTAAGACCGCTTGG
>CAMMCS010000096.1 GCA_946494635.1 uncultured Oscillibacter sp.
ATCCCGGACATTGATGGCGGACGCCACCGTCTCATTCGCCACCACCAGAGACAGCCGGGCCGTCTGGCCGGAAATGAAGACGGAGTCATTGTACCGGGGAAAGTCCGTGATCGTCCCCGCGATGCGAAAGGGGAGGTCTTCCATATAAAAGGTCTCCGGCAGGGAGAGGTTCTCCGCCTGGGCCAGAACCTCATCCGGTTCCAGGGCCACGGTATGGCCGGTGAGGCGGCCGTAGTCATCGGCGGTGAGAATCTGGATCTGAGTGCTCACTCCGTCCTGTGCCAAAAGTGTAAAGGTGTTGCCGGTGTACCAGCCCACCGTGTCCAGCAGGGTGGACCACTGCAGCAGCTCCACCTTCCGGCCCGCGTCCGCCGCGGCGGCCTGAACCCGTTCCAAGGTGTCCGCGTTCAGTGCCGCCTCCTGCTCCGACGGCACCCCTTCCAGCTTCTGCACCACGTCCACGTCATAGGGATACATCCGGTCCAGGGAATCCTCCAGCCCGGCGTACAGGCTGACGGTGGTGGACACCGTCACCAGCACCATGGTGGAGAGGATGCAGATGTTGGCCAGGCCCACGGCGTTCTGCTTCATCCGGTACAGCAGTCCCGCCACGGCGGTGAAGTGTTTGGGCTGGTAGTAGTACCGGGGACTGTTCCGCAGGTGCTTCAAAAGGGCGATGGACCCGGCGGTGAACAGGCAGTAGGTGCCGATCATCACCAGCAACACCGCCAGGAAGAAGTAGGCCAGGGCCGCGAAGGGATCCGCCACCGTCAGGGCGGTGGCGTAGCCGGCCCCCAGGGTGACAGCCCCCAGCACCGCCAGCAGCCGGCGGGTCCGGGGCTCCCGCTCCCCGGCGCTGGCGCTGTGGAGCAGCTCCACCGGCCGGGACCGCAGGAGGCCTGCCAGGTTCCACACCAGCGTCAGCAGGAAGAGGATGCTAAAGAGAGCGGCGGTGTTGGCCATGCCGGGCAGACTGATTTCAAACCCATACTGCACCGGCAGGTGGGAAATTTGTAACAGCAGCAACAGCACCAGCTTGCTCAGCAGCACCCCCGCCGCCAGGCCCCCCAGAATGGCCGCGGCGGCGCAGTAGACCGTCTCCCACACCATCAGGCGGGCGATGTGGCGCTTTTCCAGCCCCAGGATGTTGTACATCCCCAGCTCCCGCCGGCGGCGCTTCATCACGAAGCTGTTGGCGTACAGCAGCAGGACGGCGGCGAACAGCGCCACCACCAGGGTGCCCAGGTACATGAGGCTCTGGAGGTACCCGGCCCCCCGGACGGAGGCCACGATGTCGCTGCGGGTCAGGTAGGAGAGGATGTAGTACATGGCGGCGGTCATGCCGCAGGAGAGGAGATAGGGCCCGTAGAACCGGCCGTTGCGCACCAGGTTCACCAGGGCCAGCCGGGGGAAGAAGCCGGACTTACGCATGGGGCTCACCGCCTCCCGCCAGGACCGTCAGCGTATCGGAGATCCGGCGGAACTGGGCCTCCTGGCTCTCGCCGCCCCGGTAGAGCTGGTGGTACACCTGCCCGTCCCGCAGGAACAGCACCCGCCCGGCGTGGCTGGCCGCCTTCACGGAGTGGGTGACCATCAGGATGGTCTGCCCGGCTGCGTTGATCTCCCCGAACAGCTCCAGCAGGGCGTCGGAGGAGCGGGAGTCCAGGGCGCCGGTGGGCTCGTCCGCCAGGATCAGCTGGGGATCCGTGATGAGGGCCCGGGCCACCGCCGCCCGCTGCTTCTGGCCGCCGGAGACCTCGTAGGGGTATTTCGTCAGGATGTCCGAGATGCCCAGCTGGTCCGCGATGGGGCGGAGCTTTTTCTGCATGGCCCGGTAGTCCGTTCCCGCCAGCACCAGGGGCAGATAGATGTTGTCCTGGAGGGAGAAGGTGTCCAGCAGGTTGAAGTCCTGGAACACGAACCCCAGGTGGGACCGGCGGAAGGCCGCCAGATCCCGCTCCCGGATGGCGGAGAGGGGCTTGCCCGCCAGCAGGACCTCCCCGGCGGTGGGGCGGTCCAGGGCCGCCAGGATGTTCAGCAGGGTGGTCTTGCCGGAGCCGGACTCCCCCATGATGGCCACATACTCCCCAGCCTCCACGGAGAAGCTGACGTTGGACAGGGCCTGGACCTGGTTTCCGCCGAAGCGGGTGGTGTAGATTTTTTGTACATGCTGTACTTCCAGCAGCGGCATCAAGATTCCTCCTTGTATCGGATCATGCCTCCATTGTAGCCCAAGGGCCGGACTGCCTGCCATGGATTTGGCTTACAGTCCGGCCCGATTCCTTACACTTTTGTCACATGGGGTCACTCCACCACCCGGCTCCCCCGGGAGAGGTCCAGCCGCACCAGCGTCCCCTGCCCGGGGCGGGAGACGATGGAGATGCTGTGGTTCAGCCGGTCCATCACCCGGCGGCACAGGTACAGCCCGATGCCGGTGGACTTCTTGTCCTCCCGGCCGTTGTAGCCGGTGAAGCCCTTCTCGAACACCCGGGGCAGGTCCTCCGCCCGGATGCCGATGCCGCTGTCGGCGATGACCACCGTCTCCCCGTCGCCGTAGATGCGGATGCGCCCTCCGGCGGGGGTGTACTTTAACGCATTGGACAGCACCTGCTCCACCACAAAGGAGAGCCACTTCTCATCCGTCAGCACCGTCCGGCCCGTCTCCTGAAGATCCAGGGCGATCTTTTTCAGAATGAACATCCGGGCGAACTTCCGCACCGCCTGCCGCAGCAGGCCGTCCAGGTCCGTGTCCCGGAGGACGTAGTCCGTGCTCTCGCTGTCCAGCCGCAGGTAGCCCAGCACCATCTCCACATACTGCTCGATTTTGAGAAGCTCCACCTCCACCTCTCCGCTGACAGCATCAGGCTGCTCCTGCAAGAGCAGCCTGGCCGCGGCGATGGGGGTCTTGATCTGATGGGCCCAGAGGGTGTAGTAGTCCGTCATGTCCTCCAGCCGGTCCCGGTTCTCCGCCGCCAGGCGCACCCGGTCCGCACAGACCGCCTCCAGCAGGGCCTGGTAGTCTGCCTCCAGGACGCCCCGGGGCGGCGGCAGGGGCAATACGGACTCATTGACCCTCCGCAGCAGATGTTCCAGCTCCCGGTGCCGCCGGAGAAAGGCGGAGTACCCCAGGGCAAAGAGCACCGCCCCCAGCGCCAGGCAGAGGAGGGCGGCATAGGCCACCGCCTCCACCGGCAGGTCATACAGGGAGAACACCGCCCCAAATACGGCGAAGATGCCCGCCAGCAGCACCAGCAGCTTCCACTGCCGCCTGAGATAGGAAAGAAGCGCCATGGTCTATTCCTCCACCAGATAGCCCTCGCCCTTCCGGGTGCGGATGAAGTCCGGCAGGCCTGCCGCCTCCAGCTTCCGCCGCAGCCGGGCGATGTTCACCGTCAGGGTGTTCTCGTCCACAAAGCTGTCGGACTCCCACAGCCGGGTCATCAGGGCGTCCCGGCTGACGGTCTGTCCCTTCCTCTCCAGCAGCATCTGCAGGATCCGCAGCTCATTGCGGGTCAGCTCCACCCGCTGCCCGCGGGCGTCCAGCGTCCCGTCGGACATATTCAGCACCGCCCCGCCGCACTGCAGCAGCTGCCCGGGCGGGCCGAAGTCATAGGCCCGGCGCAGCATGGCCTGGACCTTGGCGGAGAGTACCTGCAGGTCAAAGGGCTTTGCCAGCAGGTCGTCCCCGCCCATCTGCATGGCCATGACGGTGTTGACGCTGTCCCCGGCGGAGGTGAGGAACAGGATGGGCACCTTGGAGACCCGCCGGATCTCCCGGCACCAGTGGTAGCCGTTGAAGAAGGGGAGGGAGATGTCCAGCAGCACCAGGTGGGGGGAAAAGGCGGCAAACTCCGAGAGGACGCTGTCAAACCGCTCCGCACAGCGGACGGTGTAGCCCCAGCCTGTCAGATGCCTGGCCACGGCGCCGGCGATGGCCGCGTCGTCCTCCACGAGAAAGATCCTGTACATGCGCTCACCTCCCTGATACGCAAGAGCGTACCATCCCTGGCGGGGATTGTCAATTACCCGGCGCGGAATGGGCCTCCGCCAGCCTTTTCGCCGAACCGGCAGGCCCTTCTGCCGGGGCAAGGCCCTTCAAAGTGTGTCCTCCGCACCTCATTTTTCATTGAAATACACAATTTCCCAGCCCGAATGTCCCCCTTTCGTTTGCAAGTCGAAAAAAGTTTCTTGCAAATCTTGATTTTTACAGGCTCGGAACTTATAATATTGTTCATTCACAATCACAGCAAAACATCGCGGAAACCATAAAGATTTCAAGGGGGGATCTGGCAAGCATGACAGAAAAACAACGGGCTCTGGAAATCATCGGGCAGGCACGCCCGAATCTGGAAGCCCTGAGCGATGCAATTTGGGACCATCCCGAGGTGGGATATCACGAGTCCTTCGCGGCGGACGCCCTTTGCGCGTTTCTGGAGGAAAACGGCTTTCAGGTGGAACGGAACCTGGCCGGGATTCCGACTGCGTTCAGCGGCAGCTACGGCTCCGGCGCGCCGGTCATCGGTCTGCTGGGGGAGTTTGACGCATTGCCCGGCATGAGCCAGAAGGCAGGCTGCTTTGAAAAGTGCGCCGCGGCGGACGGCGGCCCCGGCCACGGCTGCGGCCACAATCTGCTGGGTGTCGGTTCCCTGGCCGCCGCTCTTGGCGTAAAGGCCTATCTGGAGGCCGGCCATACGGGAACCGTCAAATTTTTCGGCTGCCCCGCGGAAGAGGGCGGTTCCGGAAAGGGCTTCATGGCCCGTGCCGGTGTGTTTCAGGGGCTGGACGCCGCTTTCAGCTGGCATCCGGGAGACCTGAACTCCGTGTCCACGGAGAGCACCATGGCCAATTACCAGATCTGCTACCGCTTCCACGGCGTCTCATCCCACGCGGCCCTCTCTCCCGAGCTGGGCCGCAGCGCCCTGGACGCGCTGGAGCTGATGAACGTGGGCGTGCAGTTCCTGCGGGAGCATGTCCCCGGTGACACCCGGATCCACTACGCCATCACGGACACCGGCGGCTCCGCCCCTGGGACGGTCCAGTCCCACGCCGAGGCGGTTTATCTGCTGCGGGCCGCCCAGCTGCCCCAGGTGAAGGCCCTCTATGAGCGGGTGAACAAGATCGCCCAGGGAGCCGCCCTGATGACCGAGACCACAGTGGAGACGGAATTCATCAAGGCCTGCTCCAATATGGTGCTCAACACCGAGCTGATGAAGGTGATGCAGCGCAATCTGGAGCAGATCCCCTGCGACTTCTTTGATGAGGCGGATGCGGACTTTGCCCGGCAGGTAGCTGCCTCCTTCACCTACAAGGATCCCTATTTTGAAGATGTGGCCGCCCAGATCGAGGACCCGGAGCTCCGGGAGAAGATCCTGCAAGACAAGGACGCTCCCATCCACACCGTGACCATGCCCCTGCTGCGGGAAAGCCAGGGCTTTGTCTCCTCCGATGTGGGAGATGTGAGCTGGAATTGCCCGGTGGCCCAGATCGGCACCGCCACCATGCCCGCCGGCACCCCCATGCACTCCTGGCAGGCGGTGGCTGTGGGCAAGTCTCCCCTGGCCCACAAGGGCATGCTTTACGCGTCCAAGGTCATCGCCGCCTCCGCCATTGACGCCCTGGAAGATCCGGAGATCCTCCGTCGGGCCAAGGCAGAATTCGTCCGCCGCACCGGCGGCAAAGCATACGATTCCCCCATCCCCGCTGAGGTGAAGCCCCGGATCCCCTGAGCGCCGCGGGCTTCCCTGATTTCCCTGTGTGTGCCGGCGCGCACCCTGCCCGATCCGGGCGGGATGCGCCAGGCTAGGAGAGAACTGAAAACGTTGAGGAGGAAATCCCATGGAACAAATGTACATCTGCCTGGCAATCTTCGTCCTGATGGTTGTCCTGTTCCTGACCAACAAGATCCCCATGGCATTCAGCGCCATGATCACCATGATCCTGCTGATCGTCACCGGGTGCATCGACTATGAGACCGCCCTTGGCACCTTCGGCAGTACCACGGTCATTACCATGGCGTCCATGTATATCGTGGCGGCAGGCCTGAGCCGGACCCAGATGATCAACAAGATGTCAAACGCCCTGCTGAAGGCCACCAGCGGCTCCTTCACCAAGGTGCTGGCCACCTATGTGATCGCCACCACCATTCTGGGCCAGTTCGTCCCCAGCATCATCGCCACCTTCGTCATGGTCACCCCCATGGTCAACAACACCTGTGAGAAAATGGGCATCAGCCCCTCCAAGATGATCTTCCCCGTGGCCATTGCCTCGGTGTCCTGCAGCTTCCTGTTCATCCCCATCACGCCCTACGCCGCCGACTATGTGATGTACAACGGCTATCTGGAGTCCTATGGCTGGTATGACACCGCCTTCACCATTTGGACGGATACCCCCGCCCTGATGATCACCGGTATCGTCACCATGATTGTGGCCATCTTCGTCATCCCCAGACTGCTGCCCGACCAGCCCGATGTGGAAATCGGCGAGATCAAGCGGCGCTCCACAAAGCATGAGGAGCCTCTGAGCCCCGTGCGCGAGGTGCTGGGCTACGGCATTTTTGCGGTTGTGATCCTGTGCCTGATGACCGGCATCCTCCCCGCCTGGGAGGTGACCATGATCGGCGCCGTGCTGGTGGTGGCCACCGGTGTGCTCACCCAGCGGGAGGCCATTGACAACCTGAACATGGACACCATCATCATGTATGTGGGCGTCTCCGTTCTGGGCACCGCCCTGGGCGGAACCGGCGCCGGCGAGCTGCTGGGCAATGCCCTTGCCTCTGCTCTGGGCGGAACCTCCAACGGCTATATCATCGGCGCCGCCTTCTACATTGTGGGTTCCATCATGACCTCCCTCCTGTACAACCGCGCGGTGACCCAGGTGCTCTTCCCCCTGGCCATCATGACCTGCACCACCATGGGCGTGGACCCCATCGGCCCCATGATCCTGTGCAGCATCTCCTCCATGTCCTCCCTGTGCACCCCCATGGCCACCGGCGTGGTGCCCCTGGCCATGACCGCCGGCGGCTACAACCTGAAGACCGTTTTCAAGGCCGGCATGGTGAACCTGGTGGTCCGCGGTCTGATCAGCGTTCCCGTTGTCATGACCATGTTCCCCATCTGAGGTTCTCCTGTCAGGGGACGATGTATCCCCTGCGACTGAGCCCTGTATAGCGGATGAGGCGCCCCCCGCCACGCTGGGGGGGCGTTTTTTTCTGTTTCCGCTCCTCCCTCCCGGGGGCTTCCGGGTGGCCCGCCGGGGGGGGCGGCCGCCGCCGGGGGCACGGTGAACCCC
>CAMMCS010000097.1 GCA_946494635.1 uncultured Oscillibacter sp.
TGGTGGCCGCCATGCCGGTGATGTTGGAGAAGACGGCGCTGCTGACGGTGATCTCACCGTGATCAGTCTTGAATTGAATCATGAGAACGTCCTTTCTTGCCCAAGATTTGACACAAAAAGCGGCGGCCGCCTGTCCGGGACAGCCCAGGGTCCATGCCGTTTGTTTTAGGTTTTTATTATACACGATTCCCATACAAAGCACAAGTCCCAAAAAGCACCGCCGCCGGCGCGGAAACCTATTGAAATCCTGTGCCGTTTGCCGTAAAATAAACCAACCAGAGTTTTTCGCTTGAAGAAGGCCCGCGGCCGGATGCCGCGGGCGGGAGGAGGAAGCGCCATGCGGGTGATCACAGGCTCCGCCCGGGGCCGCCGGCTCAGGGAGCTGGAGGGGATGGAGACCCGTCCCACCACCGACCGGGTGAAGGAGGGGCTGTTCAGCGCCCTGCAGTTTGAGATCGAGGGCCGGAAGGTCCTGGACCTGTTCGCCGGCACCGGCCAGCTTGGCATCGAGTGCCTCAGCCGGGGCGCCGCCGCCGCGGTGTTCGTGGACCGGCGGCCGGACGCGGTGCGGCTGATCCGGGAGAACCTGAGGATCACGGAGCTTGCGGACCGGGCCCGGGTGACGGCGGGGGACGCGCTGGAGTTTTTGAAGACGCTCCGGGAGAAGTTCGACATCGTGCTGCTGGACCCGCCCTATGACGCGGGACTGCTGGAGCAGGCCGTTGCGCAGCTGACAGCGTTTGACATTCTCAATCCCCATGGTATAATTGTGGCAGAGCATCCGGCGGGCCGGCTGCTCCCGGCGGTGGAACCGCCCTATCGGGTGTACCGCACCTATCGCTACGGCAGGATCGGACTGACCATGATCCGCCGGAGCGCAGACCAGGAAAACGAGGAATGACCCCATGAGAACAGCGATTTGCTCCGGCAGCTTTGACCCCATCACCCTGGGGCATCTGGATATGATCCGTCGGGCGGCGGGCTGCTTTGACCGGGTCTGCGTCTGTGTCAGCCCCAACGCTGAGAAGAAGGACCAGATGTTCACACCGGAGCAGAAGCTCCTGCTGGTGCGGACGGCGGTGGCGGAGCTGCCCAATGTGGAGGCGGAGCTGTGGCCGGGCCTGCTGGCGGACTTCGCCGCGGCCCATCATGCCTGCGCCATTGTCCGGGGTGTGCGCAACACCACGGATTTCGATGTGGAATACCAGATGGCCCTGATCAACCGCGGGCTGTATCCGGAGCTGGAGACCATGCTGCTGCCGGCCAGCCCGGCGTATCAGTACTTCAGCTCCTCCATGGCACGGGAGATGATCCGCTATCGCCAGCCCCTGGAAAAATACCTGCCCGCGTCCATTGTGCCGCTGGTGCGGGAGATGACGGAAAAGAAGGAAGGATGAGACCAATGGCAAATGACGTGAACCGGTTGATCGACATGCTCTACGAGCGGATCGAGGATGCCAAGGCCCCGGCCCTGAAGCCCAATATGAGCATGGTGGACCGGGACGAAATGCTGGATCTGCTGGACGAGCTCCGGGCCCAGCTGCCGGTGGAGATCAAGCGCGCCCAGGAGCTGCTGACCGCCCGGGACAAGTTTGTGGACGACGCCAAGCGGGACGTGGAGCGGATGATGCGCCAGGCGGAGCTGGACGCCAAGGCCAAGGTGTCCGACAGCGAGGTGCTCTACGCCGCCAAGGAGAAGGCCCGCCAGATGGTGGCCCGGGCGGAGGACCGCTGCCGCCAGCTGTACCAGGTGACCAACGAGTACGCCGAGGACGCCCTGGCCCGGACCGAGGAGGCGGTGCAGCTGGCCCTGGACGAGGTGAAGCAGCAGCGGGTCCGGTTCCGCAGCGCCTCCGCCGCCAAAATGCAGGAGCAGCGGGACAAGCTGGAGGGGAAGACAGACGCCTCCGGGGAGGGCCCGGAGGGCTGATTCCAAACCGGTCGACCGTAATCTGAAAAAGTTTGTGAAAAACGCCGAAGAAATTTGGGAAACTTTTTGAAAAGTATCTGCATTTTGTAGATAGTGCCGCAAAAATTCACCCCCTGCCACAAGATCTTGTGGCAGGGGGTGTTTTCTATTTTACGTTAACTGAACGGAAGACGGTCGAACATCTGTTTTAAATCGGCGGTTTTGGCCGAAAAATGGCAGAAATCACCGGTCCCACCGAGCTTTTTGCAAGAAAAAACTGCTTGCAATCCCAAAAGATTTCGCTTATACTCAGATTACGCGGTGGGGAAAAGTGGGTAAGTGTAGCAGATGAGTGCCATTTGAACCCCATCCGGGCCCAAATTTCAGGCAAAAGGGGGGATCGCGATGGCCAGGCTGTTGGGAAAATCCAACAACAGCATTGATTCCAAGGGCCGTCTGGTGATCCCCTCCGCCATGCGGGAGGCCCTGGGCGATACCTTTTACATCACCATCGGGGCCGAGCACTGCCTGACCATCTACCCCCAGGCCAAGTGGGACCAGATGTCCGAGGAGATGGACGACCTCACCTATACGGAGGCCCGGGCCCTGACCCTGCTGTACGCCAACGCCGTCCAGTGTGAGCCGGACGCCCAGGGGCGGGTGCTGATCCCCGCCAGCCTGCGGGCCCACGCGGGCCTGAAGAAGACCGCCACCATCGTGGGCCTCAACTCCTTTGCGGAGATCTGGGACGAGAAGACCTGGGAGGAGCGGGAGCGCCGGATGCTGGAGAGCGACGATATGGCCGCCGCCATGGACGCCCTGGCCAGGGCCCGCCGGAATCGCGGGTGAGCGGCAATGGAATATACCCACAAGCCCGTCCTGCTGGAGGAATGTATCCAGGCATTGAACATCCGCCCCGACGGGGTGTATGTGGACGGCACCCTGGGCCGGGCCGGCCACTCCATGGAGATCGCCAGACGGCTGACCACCGGCCGCCTCATCTGCATCGACCGGGACCAGGCCGCCATCGACGCGGCGCGGGCCCGGCTGGCCCCCTGGCTGGACCATGTGACCCTGGTCCACAGCAACTTTTCGGAATTGGGAGAGGTCCTGTCCGCCGCCGGCGTGAACGGCGCCGACGGGATGCTCTTTGACCTGGGCGTGTCCTCCCCCCAGCTGGACGTCGCCTCCCGGGGCTTCTCCTACATGCAGGACGCCCCGCTGGACATGCGGATGGACACCACCGCCCCCCTGAGCGCCTATGAAGTGGTGAACACCTGGAGCCAGGAGGAGCTGCGGCGGATCCTGTACGAGTACGGCGAGGAGCGGTACGCCCCCGCCATCGCGAAAGCCATCGTCCGGGCGCGGGAGACCGCGCCTGTACAGACCACCCTGGAGCTGGTGGAGGTCATCAAAAGCGCCATGCCCCCCGCGGCCCTGCGGGAGAAGCAGCACCCCGCCAAGCGGAGCTTCCAGGCCATCCGCATCGCCGTCAACGGCGAGCTGGACGCCCTGCCCCCCATGCTCCGCGCGGCGGTGGATGGCCTGAACCCCGGCGGGCGGCTGGCGGTGATTACCTTCCACTCCCTGGAGGACCGGATCGTCAAGCGGACGCTGGCGGATCTGGCCCGGGGCTGCACCTGCCCGCCGGACTTCCCGGTGTGCGTGTGCGGCAAAAAGCCCAGGGTGCGGCTGCTGAACCGCAAGCCCATCACGGCGGGCGGCGCGGAGCTGGCGGGCAACCCCCGCGCCCGCAGCGCCAAGCTGCGGACGGCGGAAAAGTGCGGCAATTTTGACCTGTGACCGCTGCGGCGCCTGCCGCGGCGATGTGACCCATGGCGGATTTTTGGAGGAGAGGAGGGACCTGCTTTGGCAGCAGCACGGGAACTGCGGTATGAGAGCCGCCGTGCCGTATACGGCGACCTGGCCTATGACCTGGACAGAGAAGTCCGGGAACACGCGCTGCGTCACGCCGGGGAGGCCCCCCGCCATCCGGCGGCGGAGAAGCCGGCGGCCCCGGCCCGGCCCAGGACCCGGGTCCGCAGCCTGACCCGGGAGCAGGTCCGCCAGCACCAGAAGGTATCCGTCCTGTCCTTCATCGGCGTGTGCGCGGCCATCGGCCTGGCGGTGCTGGTGCTGATGGGCTATATCCAGCTGACGGCCATCTCCTCGGAGGTGGTGGATCTCCAGAACCAGCTGAAGGAGCTGCAGACGGAGAACGTCTCCCTCACAGCCCAGCACGAGCAGATGTTCGACATGTCCACTGTAAAAGAGGTGGCTGAGGCGGCGGGGATGAGCAAGCCCAGCGGCAGCCAGATCTATTACATCGACCTGTCGGAAGGGGACAGCGCCGTGGTCTACCAGCAGGAGGAAACCAACGTGCTCAGCCGCCTGTTGACCTCCCTGAACCATGGAATCTATGCGGTGGTGGAATATTTTGACTGACAGCCGCACTATAATGCGTGTACGGTAGGGAGTAAGAAGGGGGCCTTCTTACTCCTTGCTTTGGTCTTGCGGACGGGCGGAATCCCGGAATCCCAGGAGGAGATTGACGATGGAAAACCATCCCAAAAGAAAGAGTGACGCCGCCCGGCGGGCCAACCAGGTGATCCGCCGCCGGACCATGCTGGTCATGCTGCTGCTGGGCGTGGTGTCCTTCACCGTGCTGTTCTGGAAGCTGTATGACCTGCAGGTGGTCCAGCACGACGAGCTCAAGGCCCTGGCGGTGGGCCAGCAGACCGACAGCGCGGTCATCAGCGCGTCCCGGGGCACGATCTACGACCGGAACGGGGAGATCATGGCCATCTCCTACGCCACGGAGACGGTGTTCATTGACCCGGACCGGATCGAGAAATTTGTGGCCAGCCAGGAGGAGAGCATCGCCGCGGCGGCGAAAAAGGCCGCGGAAAACGGCGAGACCTATACGCCGCCGGAGGTGCTGGACCAGGCGTGCATCGCCCGGGGCCTCAGCCGGATCCTGGAGGTGGATGAGGAGGACATCCTGGCCCGCATGGAGCGGACCTACTCCCAGCATGAGAACATCAAGGAAAAGGTGGACCAGGACGTGGCCGACGAGGTCCGCCGGTTCATCAACGGCGAGATCGACGAGGAGGGCAACCAGCTCACCACCACGGACGCCGACGGCAACACCGTCCTGATCTCCACCGGCGGCCGGCCCACCACCCTCCAGGGCATCCATCTGACGCCGGACACCAAGCGGCTGTATCCCTTCGGCTCCCTGGCGGGCAATGTGCTGGGCTTCGTCAACGCCACAGGCGCCGGCGCCTACGGCCTGGAGGCCGCCTATGACGACGTGCTCCAGGGCAGCAGCGGCCTGACCATCACCGCCACGGACGTGAACGGCACGCCCCTGCTGTACAACTACGAGCAGTATTACGACGCAGAAAACGGCAGCAGCCTGGTGCTGACCCTAGACACCAACGTCCAGTACTACCTGGAAAAGGGCCTGGAGAGCATGCTGGATAAATACGACGCCGCCAACGGCGGCACCGGCATCGTCATGAACGCCAAGACCGGCGCCATCCTGGGCATGGCCACCTATCCCAACTATGACCCCGGCGATTACAGCACCATCCTGGACGAGACGCTCCAGGCGCAGCTGGACGCCGACCTGGCGGAGATCCAGCAGAACCGGAGCTCCTATGAGTCGGAGGAGGCGTACAGCCAGGCGCTGTCCGACGCCAGGATCAACGCCCAGTACAAACAGTGGCGGAACAAGTGCTATCAGGACACCTATGAGCCCGGCTCCACCTACAAGCCCATCACCCTGGCCATGGCCCTGGAGGAGGGGACGGTGAGCATGAACTCCACCTTCAACTGCACCGGCTCCGTGGTGGTGGACGGGTGGACCATGCGCTGCTCCAAGCGGGGCGGCCACGGCCAGCAGATCCTGAAGGAGGCGGTGGGCAACTCCTGCAACCCGGCCTTCATCAACATCGGCCTGTCCGTGGGGAAGGACACCTACTACGACTATCTGGAGTCCTTCGGCCTGAAGGAGGCCACCGGCATCGACCTGCCGGGCGAGCAGACCGGCATCTTCGCCAGCCGGGAGGCCTTCAAGTCCAACGACGTGACCCTGGCCTCCTACGCCTTCGGCCAGACCTTCAACGTCACGCCCCTGGAGCTGATCCGGGCCCAGGCGGCCACCATCAACGGCGGCTACCTGCTGACCCCCTATCTGGTGGAGCAGGTGCTGGACGACGAGGGCAACATCATCAGCCAGCACGAGACCACCGCGGTGCGGCAGGTCATCAGCGAGGAGACCTCCGCCAAGGTGCGGGAGTGCCTGGAGTGGGTGGTCTCCGACGGCGGCGGCCGCAACGGCCAGGTGGCCGGCTACCGCATCGGCGGCAAGACCGGCACGGCGGATAAGACCGAGACCCGGGACACCACCCGGGAGGTGGTGGTCTCCTTCATGTGCTTTGCCCCGGCGGATGATCCGGAGATCATCATGCTGCTGACCATGGACACCCCCAGCCGCACCACCGGCACCGCCGTGTACGGCGGCACCATGGTGGCCCCCGTGGCCAGCCAGATCATGAGCGAGATCCTGCCCCAGCTGGGCATTGAGCCGGACTACACCGCCGAGGAGCTGGTGGGCGCCGACACCACCGTGCCCAACCTGGTGGGCGAGACCCGGGAGGCCGCCGAGGACCGGCTGGAGAGCCTGGGCTTCTCCTTCCGCACTGTGGGCAACGGCGATACGGTCACGGACCAGACCCCGGCCGGCGGGGCCATCGTCCCCGGCAACGCCTCCATCATCCTGTACCTGGGGGAGGAGAAGCCGGATACCCTCTGCACGGTGCCGTCGGTGGTGGGGAAGAGCGCCTCGGAGGCCAACAAGGCCATCACCAACGCGGGCCTCATTATGAAGGTGACCGGCACCACCACCGCCAGCTCCGGAAACGTCTATGCCATCTCCCAGTCCATTGCCGCAGGCACGGAGGTGGAGGCGGGCACGGTGGTGACCGTCCGGTTCGGGGACAATTCCGTCCTGGACTGAGGGCAGATTCCGCATAGTTTTTGACACGTTTTCCCGTATATTTTGAAAAAGCTTCCGTTTATAATGAGGTGCGGCGCGCAGGACGTGCCAGACTGCACAAAAGGGGCGGAAACGATATGAAACTGAAAGACCTTCTGGCGGGGCTCACCCCCCTGTCCTCCACGGCGGACCCGGAGACGGAGCTCGCCCGCATCAGCTATGACTCCCGGACCACGGCGCCCGGGGACGTGTTTGTGGCCATGACCGGCTTCGCCACCGACGGCCACGCCTACATCGGCAGGGCCGTGGCGGCGGGGGCCGCGGCGGTGGTGTGCGAGCGCGTCCCGGAGGACGCGGCCATCCCCTATGTCC
>CAMMCS010000098.1 GCA_946494635.1 uncultured Oscillibacter sp.
GCTCTAGCCAGCTGAGCTAATCGTCCGAAACGGAACAGTCATATGATACACGAAAGGGAGATCTTTGTCAACACTTTTCTTGCGCTTACCTGCCTTTTTTGTTATACTGCTCTCAGCAAACTGCCCGCAGTCAGTCGGGCGACAGCAGAACAGGAGAAGGATTATGAAACAAGTGGCATTGGTCACCGGAGCGTCCCGCGGAATCGGCCGGGCCATCGCGGTGGAGCTGGCCCGGGAGGGCTGGGACGTCTGCATCAATTATATTCAGCATCACCAGGCCGCGGAGGAAGCCGCCCATGCTGTTCGCGCCCTGGGGCGCAGAGCGGCTGTCGTCCAGGCTGATGTGGCGGACGGCTCCGCTGTGGCGGAGATGGTCCGCGAGGCAGAGCGGGATCTGGGGCCGGTTTCTCTGGTGGTGAACAACGCCGGCATTGCCGGCCAGGCGCAGTTTCAGGACATCACCGACGAGATGTGGAACCGGTATCTGGCCGTGAATCTGGGCGGAGCCCGGAATACCATCAAGGCCGTGCTGCCCCGGATGATCTCAGAGAAGGCGGGGTGCATCGTCAACATCTCCTCCATCTGGGGTCTGCGGGGAGCCAGCTGCGAGGTGGCCTACGCCTGCACCAAGGCGGGAATCATCGCCCTGACGCGCTCCCTGGCGGCAGAGCTGGGCCCCTCCCAGATCCGGGTGAACTGTGTGGCCCCCGGCGTCATCAATACGGACATGGTCCAGGTCCTGGGGCAGGAGACCCTGCGTGACCTGGCGGGGCAGACGCCCCTGGGGCGGCTGGGAACGCCGGAGGATATCGCCCACGCGGTGGCCTTTTTGGCTTCGGACAAGGCATCTTTCATCACAGGGCAGGTGCTTACGGCAGACGGCGGGTTTGTGGTTTGAAAGGCCGCGGCAGGCGCCGCGGCTGGGCCTGCTGCCCTGTCGCGGGCTGTTCCGGCTTCTCGGAATTTTGAAACTGCCCTCTATGACAAACCCCGGCGCCGAAGAGGCGCCGGGGTTTTTGCGTCTATGCTTTGCCTGGAAGAGGCGGCGCGTGGAGGATCACGCGGCCAAAGCAGACCAGGGTCCGGCCGCTGCCGGAGGTGAGCACCACATCCGCGTCCGCCCGGTTCCGGTTCAGGGAAAAGAGGTATACTGTCCCGGCGGGATCCTTGTAATACTGCTTGCAGAAAATGTCCCCATCCACGCAAAAGATCCCCACATCTCCTGCCTTCAGGGGATCCCGGTTCACATAGACCAAATCGCCGTCCGCAATCCACGGGGCCATGGAATCCCCCTGGATCCGCACGGCAAATTCCGCCGCCTGTGGTACGCTGTCCGTCACGGTCAGATAGTCGAAATCCTCCCCGAACACCGGCGCGGCATAGCCGGCCGCAGCGGGGGTGCGGTACAGGGGGATGACCCGCTCCCGGTGTTCCGGCCGGGACTCCTCCAGCTCTGCCTGATAGGAGCGGAGCGCCTGCAGCACCGCCCGGACACTCTCCCGCCCCAGAGGCGACAGGCCCCGGTAGTCTTCCAGCAGCTGCCGTTCCCCTTGGGTGAGCACCTGACTGCCGGCCTGAAAACTGTCCTGAAACAGTGTGTTGGGATCTGTCTCCAGACAGTCGAATAGCCGGAGCATCACATCCTCCCGGGGGAAGCTGATGCCGGTTTCGTAATTCCCCACCGCCGCCGGCGTTACTCCCAGCCGGTCCGCCAGCTGCGGACGGGTCAGAGAGAGTTCTTCCCGACGGGCCTTGATCCGATCCCCCAGAGCCATGGGAGCCCCTCCTTTCAAATCCTTGGGTCTATCCTAACGGATTTTTGACGGGTTGTCAACCGATAAAAACAAGATATTTGTAAAATATATATTGACAAAACAAGAAACTTGTGATACCCTGATTGCAGAAACAAGATTCTTGTAATAGTAAAAGAAATTCACAAGATTCTTGTTCAACAATGTAAAAAAAGCGCCCGCAGTTGCAGGCACCTTTGGTGGGGGAAGGTGGATTCGAACCACCGAAGCCGAAGGCAACAGATTTACAGTCTGCCCCATTTGACCGCTCTGGAATTCCCCCATATGAAATTTTGGAGCTGGTGGACGGATTCGAACCCCCGACCTGCTGATTACAAATCAGCTGCTCTACCAGCTGAGCTACACCAGCAGTTCCAACAGCAGTGTCTATCTTAGCAGATAGCGGCTGTTTTGTCAACAGAAAAATTTTGCTTTTCGCCTGTTTTTTCATTCCGCCGCCGCAGGGTGCCGGGGGCGGGCGCCGGTTTGGAAAGGAGCTTGGAAATTTTGCAGAGAAAAAGGCCCCGCCATTCCGCTGGAACGCTGCGCTGCTCGCGCTGCGGCGCGGAAATCGCGGCGGGGGAGGATTACTGGTTCTGTAACGGCAGCTGTGTCTGCGAATCCTGCCTGGGGGAATTTGCCCGGGAGGAATTTGCGCCATATCGCTGCAGGCGGGGGAGGGAGGACACGATATGACCCTTTTGGAGATGTCCGTGCGCTATGAGGAGAGTGAGACGGCTTTGCGGCGCCGGCTGGCGGAGCTGCGGGAGGCTGCCCGGCAGCAGGAGGATGGAGAGGCCTGCCGTGCCCTGCAGCGCCGGATTGCCGCCCTGATGCCGCTGCTGCAGGAGAGCAGGGACCTGCGGGACCTTACCGCCCACTACTACGACAGGAGCTATCATAAGCATGAGAAATACACCCTATAACATCCGCGGCGGCGAGTGGATCGGCGATATGACCGTCTGGCGGCGGGAGCACGCCGAGGACAACAGCGACCAGCGGGAGCGGCTGCTGCGAAACCTGCGCCGCGCCAGAGAACAGGAGCTGACGCCCCGGCAGCGGGAAATGCTGGCTCTGTACTACGACCGGGGGCTGAAGATGAACCAGATCGCAAAGCGGCTGGGGGTGAACCGGTCCACGGTGTCGCGGACCATCAAGCGGGCCAAGGAGCGGCTGTATCGGTGCCTGCGGTACGCACTGTGACAGAATTTTCTCAGATTCCCCCTTGTGGTTTTCCTTTTTGGACCGTATAATCTGTATTATCAGCGGATACCTGAAATTCCGGGAAACAGGAACACGGTTCCTGGGGAGGGCTACCTATGCTGTACAACACCCTGCACAACCGCACCCTGCGGCTGGTCCTGGCCGTGCTGGGCGAATTGATCACGGCCACAGGCATCAACCTTTTCATCGTGCCGCTGGGACTGTACTCCGGCGGCACCCTGGGCGTGTGCCAGCTGATCCGGACGCTGCTGCAGAATTATCTGCACCTGGACTTCGGCGCCTATGATATTGCGGGACTTTTGTATCTGCTGACCAACATCCCCATTCTGATCTTCGCCTACAAGGTGCTGGGCCGGGGACTGGCCCTGCGGACCATCGTGTGTACCGGGGCCTATTCCCTCTTTGCCAGCCTGATTCCCGTCCCCGTCCGGCCGATTGTGGACGATTATCTGACGGCCTGCATCCTGGGAGGCATCCTCAACGGCGTGGGCAGCGGCATTGTCCTGACCTGCGGCTGCAGCGGCGGCGGCCTGGACGCGGTGGGCCTGTGCCTGGGCAAGATGGGCAGCAACGTCTCGGTGGGGCGGTTCTCCCTGTTCTTCAACGCGGTGCTGTACAGCATCTGCCTGATTATCTTCAACCCGGAGGTGGCCATTTACTCCGTGGTGTACAACTTCCTCACCAGCATTGTGCTGGATCGGATGCACCAGCAGAATGTCACCGTCCAGGCGCTGATTTTCACCCGGGAGGATGAGCGCGTCCTGGCGGACTTCATCATCAAGCAGCTGGGCCGCAGCGTCACCTACTGGAATGGCGTGGGCGCCTATACCAAGGACAATGTCCATGTGCTGTGCGTGTGCCTGTCCAAGTATGAGATCGAGGAGCTGCTGCACATGGTCCACTCCGTGGATCCCCACGCGTTCCTGACGGTGCAGACTGGCGTCCGGGTGTTTGGAAACTTTCCGAAAAAGCTGGAGTGAGAGGGGAGAGAGGCATGATACAGACCCCTGTCGCGGTCCTGGCCGGAACGCCGGTGGATACCCGGATGGGTGTGGACTGCCTGGCGGCCCGGGGACTGCGGGGCATTGCGCTCCCCCTGGCCGGCGACCCCTGGGAGCAGACATCCTTCCAGTACGCGCCGCCGGCGGAGAGGCATCAAAAGGTTCTGGGTGTCCTGGAGCGGGCCCGAGAGGCAGGCTGCGAACGGGCCTTTGTGTACTGCAACTCCCTGTCCGGCGCAGTGGATTTCCCCGCCCTGGCGGCGGAGACCGGCATGGGGATTGTGACGCCCCTGGACGTGTACCGGGGACTGGCGCCCCGGCACCGGGCGCTGGGAGTGATCGCCGCCAACGCCCAGGGTCTGTCCGGCATCGAGCGGGTGCTGCTGGAGGCGAATCCGGATCTGGAGCTGCTGGGGGCCAGCGCCCTGCAGGCAGTGGCGTCTGTGGAGGCGGCGGTGCCGCCGGAGGAGCTGGTGGAACGCCACCACCTGGCGGAGCTGGCCGGGTGGTTCCGCAGCTGCGGCATGGAGGCGCTGGTGCTGGGCTGTACCCATTTTCCTTATTTCAAGGAGGCGCTGGCGGCGCGGACAAGCCTGCCGCTGATTGACCCGGCGGAGGAGATGCTCCGCCTGCTGATGGCCTGAACCCC
Organism: uncultured Oscillibacter sp.; assembly: GCA_946494635.1. Taxonomy (GTDB): domain Bacteria; phylum Bacillota; class Clostridia; order Oscillospirales; family Oscillospiraceae; genus Oscillibacter. Next base: position 4,665 of record CAMMCS010000098.1, read on the forward strand.
TTTCGCATCTGAAACCGAAAACAGCCCCGCGGCCTGGCTGCCGCGGGGCTGTTTCCATAAAAAGGGGATTACTTCCGGCGCCGCTTCCGGCGTTCCGGCCCGGGGGCCCTCCGCTTCCGGCGGTGGGATCGCCGCTCCCGCAGCCGATCCAGGGCGGCGGAGATCCGGTCAAAGCACCGCTCCAGCCCCATCTGGATGGGCACCACCAGCAACACCAGCACGATCAGTACCAGCCAGGCGGCAAAGGACAGGGGGGAGAGGGAGAAGAGGCCGCCGTAGAAGATCACGGCCGCCAGCATGGCGATGCCCATGGCCGCCAGCAGGATGGTCCGCTTCAGATCCAGCGGGCGGGCGGCGTAATAGATCACCGTCAGGCCATTTACCGCCATCAGGATGACGCAGATGGTGGACAGCTCCTCCAGCGTCAGATCGAAGGTGTACACGAACAGCTCCGCAAAGAGAATGACGAAGATGGCGGTCAGTCCCCCGGGGCAGGCCCGCCGCAGCACGTTGCGGAGGAATTTGCCCTTCACCAGGTCGTGGTTGGGTTCCAGGGCCAGGAAGAAGGAGGGGACGCCGATGGTCAGGGCGGAGATCAGCGTCAGCTGGATGGGCACGAAGGGATAGGGGAAGGCGGCAAACAGGGTGATGAGGGCCAGGAAGAAGGACAGGATGTTCTTCACCAGGTACAGCGCCGAAGCCCGCTGGATGTTGTTGATGACCCGGCGGCCCTCCGCCACCACCTTGGGCATGGCGGCGAAGTCGCTGTCCAGCAGCACCAGCTGGGCCACCTGGCAGGCGGCGTCCGCGCCGGAGGCCATGGCGATGCCGCAGTCCGCGTCCTTCAGGGCCAGCACGTCGTTGACGCCGTCACCGGTCATGGCCACCGTGTGGCCCTGGCTCTGGAGGGCCCGGACGATCTTCCGCTTCTGGTTGGGCACCACCCGGCCGAACACGGTGTACTCCCGCACGGCCCTGGCGATGTCGTGATCTGTCTGAAGCTCCCGGGCGTCGATCCAGTTTCCGGCCCCGTCGATGCCCGCCTGGGCCGCCACGGCGGAGACGGTCACCGGGTTGTCGCCGGAGATGACCTTCACATCCACCCCCTGGGTGTGGAAGTAGTCAAACACCTTTGGCGCGTTGGGACGGATGGGGTTCTCCAGCACCAGCAGGGCCAGGGGGATCACCACGCCGCGGAGACGGCCCTCCTCCGCCCCGTCGCACTGGGCCAGCAGCAGCACCCGGCAGCCCTGCTCCGCGTATGGACGGGTCTGCTTTTCCAGGGCCGTGAAATCCCGCCCCAGCACGTACTCCGGCGCGCCGATGACATAGGCGCCCCGGTCCAGGAAGTTCACCGCGCTCCACTTGGTGGCGGAGGTGAAGGGAACAGCGCCCCGGTCCGGCCAGCCGGGCCCCCGGGGGAAGCGGTCCGCCAGGGTGCGGGCCGTGTCGTTGTCCGGCTCCAGCACCCGGTAAAAGGCCCCCAGAATGTCTGCAATGTCCGCCTCGGAACAGCTGTCCGGTTCCAGCGGCACAATTTCCCGCACCTGCATCTGAGGGCTGGTGACGGTGCCGGTCTTGTCCACGCACAGCACATCCACCCGGGCCAGGGTCTCGATGGCGTTCATCTCGTGGATCAGCGTACGGTTCCGGGCCAGCCGCACCACGCTGACCGCCAGCGCCACAGAGGTCAGCAGGAACAGCCCCTCCGGGATCATGCCGATCAGGGCCGCCACCGTGGAGACCACGGACTGCCGCAGGCCCAGATCCTGATTGACGAATTGGTTGTAGAACAGCGCCACCCCAATGGGGATCAGCACAATGCCGATGAAGCGGATCAGATGGTCCAGGGAGCGCATCATCTCGCTCTTGCCGGGGCCGGCGTCCTTTTTGGCCGCCAGCGTCAGCTTGGAGGCGTAGGAGTCCGCCCCCACCTGGTCCATCCGGGCCCGGCACTTGCCGGAGATGACGAAGCTGCCGGACAGCAGCTGGTCCCCCGGCTCCTTGGTGACGGCGTCCGCCTCGCCGGTGATGAGGGCCTCGTTCACCTGGACCTGGCCGGTGAGCACCGGCCCGTCCGCCGGGATCTGGCTGCCGGCGGAGAGCTCCACCACATCCTCCCGCACCAGGCGGTCCATCGGCAGCGGCTGGGGCTTTCCGTCCCGGATCACCGTGACCCTGGCGGCGGAGAGCAGGGACAGCTTTTCAATGGTCCGCTTGCTCTTCAGCTGCTGGGCAATGCCAATGACGGCGTTGGCCGCCACGATGAGCAGGAAGGTCATGTCCTTCCAGTCCCCCACCAGCAGCAGGCACACCGCCAGCACCACGAAGATCAGGTTGAAGTAGGTCAGGAGGTTTTCACGGATGATCTGCTTGTCGCTTTTTGTGGGGGACTCCACCGGGCGGTTGTCCCATCCGGCCTCCGCCAGGGCCCTGGCCTGTTCAGAAGAGAGGCCGCTGTCCGCCTTTGGAGCGCAGCGGGGGATCTCCCGGCGGCGGGCGGCGCTGGCCTGCGGGGCGGGAACGTTTCTGCGCAGACCCATGGCGCCCCCTCCTATTACAATAAATTTGGACAGGAAAGCCGGGCAGCCAGTCCGGCTTTC
>CAMMCS010000099.1 GCA_946494635.1 uncultured Oscillibacter sp.
GTAGGCTCCGAAAAGCCTTATATTTGCAGTTTTCCTATTTTATATGGCCCTTATGCTGTGCAACGCAAGAGATCAGACAGCCTTCAGGCGGCTGGAACGCTTGCTGCCATACCAGATGATGACGGCCACATAAGCCACAGCAGCGCAGATGCCGATGATATAGGCGGGGCCCCAGGGAATGTGGAAGCCGATCTCCGCATTGGCGATGAAGGTCGTGCAGATGAAGGTGTAGAAGGCACCGGGGATCAGAGGCATCCACACGAAATGCTTCTTGCCATTCTCGAACATCCACACGGAGATAGCCAGGAAGGCGAACAGGGACAGGGTCTGGTTGGACCATGCGAAGTAACGCCACAGGATGTTGAAGCCCTCGCTGTTGAACTTGGCCCACACGATGATGGCAGCCACCAGAACGAACACGGGAGCAGCCAGGGTCAGACGCTTGGCATTGGTGGACTGATCCAGCTTGAAGGACTCAGACAGGGTCAGACGCAGGGCGCGCAGAGCGGTATCGCCGGAGGTGACGGGCAGAACGATGACGCCCAGCAGAGCGATGATGCCGCCGATAGGCCCGAGGATGTCCTTGCAGACCACGCCGATGGTGGCGGTGGCGAGGGAGGCATTGGCCTCCTGCAGGCCCAGGTTGTAGACGCCCATGGCGCCGGCAGCCCAAACCATGGCGATGAAGCCTTCCAGAATCATCATCCAGTAGAAGGTGGTGCGGCCCTGCCGCTCGCTCTTCATGGTACGGGTGATGATAGCGGTCTGGGTGGAGTGGAAGCCAGAGAGGATGCCGCAGGCCACGGTGACGAAGAACACGGGGAAGAAGTGGCCGTTAGCGAAGTAGGTGCCATAGTCGAAATACTCGCTGGTCCAGGTATCCCACACGTTCAGCAGGGGATAGTTGTGGGCGAAGATGCCGATGAACACGCCGACGGCGGAGAACATCAGGATCGCGCCGAAGATGGGATAGATCCGGCCGATGATGGCGTCGATGGGGAACACGGTGGCGATCAGGTAGTAGACGAAGATAACGCCATAGATGATCCAGGTGGTGTAATCAGTGGCCTGGCCAGAGAAGCCGAAGACCTGAGTGGCAGCGATGTCGCCGGGGGTGTACACGAACACGGCGCCCACCAGCAGCAGCAGCACGCACACAAAGATGTTGTAGACCGTGAAGATACCCTTGTTGGAGTACTTGCGGATCATGTTGGACATCTGAGAGCCGCCGTCACGCAGGCAGATCATGCCGCAGAAATAGTCGTGCATGGCGCCGCCGATGACGTTGCCGATGGGAATGGTAATGAACGCGATGGGCCCGAACAGGATGCCCTGGATGGGTCCGAGGATGGGGCCTGTGCCTGCGATGTTCAGCAGGTTGATCAGGCTGTTTTTCCAACAACGCATGGGGACATAGTCCACGCCGTCCTGCTTGGAGTAAGCGGGCGTCTCCCGGTCGTCGGGGCCGAAGACCTTTTCGCAGAACTTACCATAGATGGCAGCGCCGACGAAAAGGATCACCAGGCCGATGATAAAGGTTGCCATAGAAAACACACTCCTTTTCTTTGACCCGCCCGTCCGCGGTGTGCGGACAAAATAAACGGGCCTCTGCGTAATATAGAATAGCAGATTTTTGCCTCTGTGTACGTTAAAAAACGATTCATAGAAATTAAGATATCGTTAAGAGAACGCGGAAAACTGTAAATACACCGCTTGGTTTTGCACCAAAGAGAATAAAAGCGCATGAAGAGGACACAGGTCCGCATCATGCGCTTCTTGAAAAGATTGGAAATTTCAGGAATTTTCAGCCATTCGGTAGCCGACGCCCATCTCTGTGAAGAGATATTCCGGCTCGGCGGGGTTCTTTTCGATTTTCCGGCGGATATTGGCCATATTGACCCGGAGGATCTGGTTGTCCCCGCTGGCCCGGGGGCCCCACAGCTCCTTGATGATGAAATCGTAGGTGAGGACCTTGCCGGCATATTTGCCAAGCAGCGCCACGATCCGGAACTCGCTGAGGGTCAGGTGGACGTTTTCACCCCGCACCAGAACCTGGTGCTTGTTGTAGTCGATCATCAGGTCGCCCACGGTATAGGTGCCGTTCCGGGCGATCTCGTCATTCCCGGAGGTGGTGCGGGTGTGACGGATGGCGGTGCGCACCCGGGCCAGCAGCTCTTCTGTGCCGAAGGGCTTGGTCAGGTAATCGTCCGCCCCCAGGTCCAGGGCGGCCACCTTGTCCCGCTCATGAGATCGGGCGGAGACAACGACCACCGGAAGGCTGGACCAGCTGCGCAGGCTGCGGAGGATCTCCAGCCCGTCCATGTCCGGCAGACCCAGGTCCAGAATGATCAGATCCGGACAGTGGGAGGAGATCATGGACAGGGCCTCCTCTCCAGACTGCGCCTGCATGGTTTCGTAACCATTGTTGTTGAGAACAGTGGAAATGAAGTGGGAGATGCTCTTCTCATCTTCAATCACCAGAATTTTTTCACGGATCATCATGTTGTGGTTCCTCCTCTGAAAGCGGCAGACGGAAGGTAAATTCCGCACCGGTCTGTGTATTTTTCGCATCCATAGAGCCGCCGTGGGCACGGACAATGGCCATGCACACGGACAGGCCCAGCCCCATATTGCGCCGCCCGTCCCCGGGAGAAGCCCCGCCGGAGGAGTCCTCCTGTTTCAAAGTGCCGTCAAACAAGCCGGGCAGCTTCTGAGGCGGGATGCCCTGCCCGTTGTCCAGCACGGAAAAGCAGGCCCAGCTGCCCTCCCGGCGGACAGAGAGCAGAATTCTGGAAGTGGTCAGTCCATGGAAAACCGCGTTTTCCAGAAGATTGGACAAGACCTGGACAATCAGGATCGGATCCATGGGGACCATCAAAAGATTGTCAGGAACGTGAACTTCCACCGACACACCGGGGAAACGCTTGCGGAATTTGCCAACAGCCTCGCTCAAAACCTCCTCCGCAGCCATGGACTCTTTGGAGATCTTCGCGGGGTCGTTGCCGATTCGTGTAATGGAGAGCAGATTTTCCACCACACGGATCAGCCACTGCGCGTCGTCCCGCACATCCGCCAGCAGCGCCTTCTGCTCTGTGTCCGGCAGGGTTGGATTCTCCAGGATGGCGGAGGTGGCGCCGATGATGGAGGTCAGGGGCGTGCGGATGTCATGGGACACGGAGCGGAGAAGATCCGCCCGCATTTTCACCCGCTCGTTTTCCAGCCGGAGACGGTCCTGCTCTTTGGTTTTGGTGGTCAGGGCACTGGTGACCAGAGAGACCACCAGAAAGGTGAAGATCGTCAACGGGTAGCCGGAGATGGTGAAATTGAATGCCATGTACGGATATGTAAAGACATAATTGACGCCGATGACGCCCAGCACAGCGGCGATCAGGCCGAAGAGATACCCGTTGGTAAAGCGCGAGATCAGCAGCACTGCCAGCACATAAACAGGAGAGGCAAAGCCGTCTGTGGTATCCGCCATCTCATGGAGCAGGAAACACGCCCCGGTGGCGCAGCCGAAAATCGCGGCGGAGATCAGGAGATCCCGCCAGGAAAAGGACAGGATGCGATTGACTTTCTGTTTGGGCAGTTTCAAAGCGACAGGACCTCCCCCAAGAAGCCTAAAAGGGCAACATTTATTATAGCAGAAAGAGATGTTAAGATTCCACTAAAAATCCTAAAGAAATTTAACGACTGCCAGAAATTTCTGGGAAAAGCTGCAGGATTTTTCAAATGGCGCCGAAGGGCGGACCAAAAAGACCCCGCAGGGCGGGGAAGGGCGGAGCGGGAGGCCTCTTTTCGGTACGGTCCCTGCAACGGAAATTGGGAGAGCACAGAACCGATCAGAAGAAAAAATTTTTCAAATATGCACACGGCCGTGCAACTTTTCCGGCTGGAGCGCCTGTTAACGAAAGGCAAAGGGAGGTGTGCAACCGTGAAAGAGAAGGAGGAATCCGTCCAGGTGTTCTGCCGGCAATACCTGCAGTGCCTGGATCCGCAGCAGGCGGCGGCCTGCGCCGGCTGCCGGGACGGCTATTCCCTGCTGGAGCTGAAAAACATTCAGAAACGGCTGGAGCGGATGCGGGAGGCGGCGGCCGGCCAGATCCGGCGGGAGGACGCGGTGCGGCGGCTGGCGCAGCTGGCGTTCGGACGGGTGAACGACGCGGCCCGGCTGGCTCTGCACAACGGGGAGGCCGATCTGGAGGCCCTGGATCTGTCCGCCGTGGCGGAGCTGAAGGTAACAGACAAGGGCGGCGTGGAGATCCGGCTTATTGACCGGGTGCGGGCGCTGGAAACCCTCTGCGGGCTGCTGGAGCGGGACGGGGAGGATGCCGGGACGCTCTATCAGGCGCTGGCGGACGCAGCCGGCGGTGAAAGGGGATGGGACGACGACTGAGATCACAGGATTTTCCCCCAAGCAGAGGCAGGTGCTGACATGGTGGTGCAGGCCGGAGGACTGGGAGGCCATCATCTGCGACGGGGCTGTCCGCAGCGGCAAGACCTTTTCCATGGGGTTGTCTTTCTTCCTGTGGGCCCAGGCCCGGTTTGACGGACGGCAGTTCGGCCTGTGCGGCAAGACCATCACCTCTCTGCGGCGGAACCTGCTGACAGAGCTGGTGCCCTATCTGCGGCGGGCGGGCTTTACATGCCGGGAGAGACGGTCTGAGAATCTTCTGATCGTCCGGTTCGGCGGGCATGAGAACCGCTTTCTGCTCTTCGGGGGGCGGGACGAGTCCAGCGCGGCGCTGATCCAGGGCAGCACCCTGGCGGGGGTGCTGCTGGACGAGACGGCCCTGATGCCCCGGAGCTTCGTGGAGCAGGCCATCGCCAGGTGCAGCGTGCCGGGGAGCCGGCTGTGGTTCAACTGCAATCCGGAGAATCCCCAGCACTGGTTTTACCGGGAGTGGATCCTGAAGGCCCGGGAACGGCGGGCCCTGTACCTCCATTTCACCATGGAGGACAACCCCGCCCTGACGCCCCGGATTCGTGCCCGGTATCGGAATGCCTACTCCGGCGTGTTCTACCGCCGGTTTGTGCTGGGAGAGTGGACCGCTGCCCAGGGGCGGGTGTACGACTTCTTCGACCGGGAGCGGGACAGCGTGCCGGTTCCGGCGGGGCCCTTCCTGGCGTGGCGGATCTCCGTGGACTACGGCACCGCCAACCCGGCCTCCTTCGGCCTCTGGGGCCGGCAGGGGGAGTCCTGGTACCGGGTGAAGGAGTACTACTATGACTCCCGCCGGGAGGGGCGGCAGAAGACCGACGCGGAGTACGTCCGGGACCTGCGGCAGCTGGCCGGGGAGCGGGAGATCGGCCGGGTGATCGTGGATCCCTCGGCGGCCAGCTTCATCGAGGCGCTGCAGCGGGAGGGCTTTCCGGTGGTCCGGGCGGACAACGACGTATCCGACGGCATCCGGGTGACGGCGGATCTGCTGAAGCGGCGGCAGATTCTGCTCTGCGATACCTGCGATGACTGCCTGCGGGAGATAGAGACCTACTGCTGGGACGCCAGGGGCCGGCAGGACGCCCCCAAGAAGGAGCATGACCACGCCATGGATGACATGCGCTATTTTGCCATGGATCTGGCGGGGGGCACGGGCGGCGGGTTCGCGGCCACCTGGGTGGAGCGGCGGATGTGAGCCGCGGAGAGAACGATTGACGGGAGGTTTGAAAGTTGAAGTGGTTTCGGAGACGGTCACCGGCGGCAGCGCCGCCAGTGCAGCTGCGGGATGCAGGACAGCACCCCTTCGGCCTGCTGGGGAGCTATGTGCCGCTTCACAGCGGCGAGACCCGGCTGTACCGGGCAGTGCGGGAGGCGGTGCCGGTGGTGGACGCCGCCATCTACAAGCTGATCCGCATGGCGGGCGGCGTGACAGCCACCTGCAGCGACAAAGCAGCGGAGGAGGGGCTGCAGGAGTTCCTGCGCACTGTTCCGGCAGGGCGGGGACAGTATGGGCTGAGCGCCTTTCTGGACGGGTATCTGGACGCCCTGCTGACCTGCGGGCAGGCCATCGGGGAGATCGTGCCCGCCCCCGGCAACCGGGACATCGCGGCGGTGCTGTGGGGGCGGGTGGAGGACATCGAGATCCAGGAGGGGGACAACCCCCTCGCCTTTACCATCTGCGGCCCGGATGAGCGGGGGCGGATGGGCCCGCTGCCCTATCAGGACCTGCTGCTGTTCACCCCTCTGAATCCGGAGACAGACAGTCCTTATGGGGTTTCGCTGCTGCGGGGGCTGCCGTTTTTGACGGACATCCTAATGAAGATCTATCACACCATTGGGGTCAACTGGGAGCGGTGCGGGAGCCTGCGCTTCGCCGTCACCTGCCGGGACGGCGGAAACGGCCAGGCGGCGGAGCGGAGCCAGCTGCTGGCCGGGGAGTGGTCCCGGGCCATGCAGGATACCAAGAGCGGCAGCGTGCGGGACTTCGTGGCCGTGGGAGACGTGGACATCCGGGTCATCGGCGCCGACGCGCCCATCCTGGACAGCGAGGTGCCGGTGCGGCAGATCCTGGAGCAGGTGGTGGCCAAGACAGGCATCCCGCCCTTTATGCTGGGACTCAGCTGGAGCTCCACAGAGCGGATGAGCTCCCAGCAGGCGGATATGCTCACCACGGAGATCACCGCCATCCGCCGGACCCTCACGCCGGTGGTGGAACGCATCTGCCGGCTGTGGCTGCGGATGCACGGGTATACCTGCGGCTTTGCGGCCCAATGGGAGGACATCAATCTCCAGGACGAGGTAGAGGACGCCCGGGCGGCCCTCTACCTGGAACAGGCCAGGAAGCTGCGGATCGAGAACGATGAGGCAGAAAACCAAAAACACCCCGCGAAAGCCCAGTGAAACGGGTTTCGCGGGGAGAGGAGGAGCAAGGGAGCGGGCGGAGTTTTCACCGCAGGCGGAAACGGAGCAGAGCGGACTTTGCGACGACGAGGAACAGGCCAGGAAGCTGCGGTTGGAGAATGACGCGGCGGAGGCGGCGCAGAAGGCCTGAGAGATGGCGCGCAAAGCGCGCCCGCCGCGGAAGCGGCGTCCAAGCGTTTGGACGCGGAGCGGCCGAACCTTGGGGAGGGCGGGCTCTGCCTGCCCGACCAAAATGAAAACCGGGGGCCCCGCCGCGCCGCAGGCACGGTGGGGAACGCAGGCGCGGAAGCTGCGGCTTGAGAACGACGCGGCAGAGGCGG
>CAMMCS010000100.1 GCA_946494635.1 uncultured Oscillibacter sp.
CCACGATCCGGTAGGCCAGCCAGGCGCTCTTCCGGCTGACGGCCTCGTCCCGCTCATCCACCCGGGGGAGCCGGGACTCCCGGGACAGAGACCACCACAGGTCAAAGCCGCCGGCCGCCAGCAGGATCACCAGGGCGATCAGCCACTTTGCCGAAAAACCCGTCACCAGCAGCACCACGCCGCAGGCCAGGGCCAGAAGCAGGCTCAGGAGCCCGGCGGCAAAGCTCCGCTTGTTGTAGATCTTCATTGCGCTCACCCCCTGAACTCATAGTAGAAGTCGCCGGCGATCCGGGTGACCCAGCCTGCAATGAACAGCACCATGCAGGGCAGGGCCGTCTGGATGTAGACCGCCTTGTCCGTCATGCCCCAGCCGATGAGGCACGCCGCCAGAATGGCAAAGTTCAGCCAGTACAGCACCCGGAAGGACAGTGCCCGGCTCCGGCAGGTGTTATACCGATCCCGCTCGTCCCGGTCTGCGTCCTTGTCCTGGCGGGCTTTCTCCCGGTCCAGGCTCCGGAGGATGCCGCTGACGCCGCAGAGGAGCAGGAGCACCGTCAGCACACCGTCCCTCAGGTCGAACCGCTCCCAGCCCACGAACAGGCAGGTGCCCGGCAGAGCCAGCCCCAGGACCAGGCTGCCCACGCTGGCCCAGAACTTCTTCTTATAGTAGATTTTCATTGTGCAGCTTTTCCTCCTTGCGCTCTGCCGAAACTGCCGTCACGCCGGCAGAGAATATCACCAGCCCCGCTGTCATGGCCGCCGGGCAGGGCTTCAGGATCAGGCCGGTTCCCGGAACCCGTTCCAGCATCCCGGCGGCAATCCGCCCCCTATGTCCAGTCCTCATTTTCCCGATCCTCCAGCTCCTTGTTCTCCGCCAGGCAGTACAGCTCCTCCACCGTGGTGTGGAACACCAGGGCCATCCGGTAGGCCAACAGCAGCGATGGATTGTACTGCCCCTTTTCCAGGGAGATGATGGTGCGGGAGGACACATGTACCAGATCCGCCAGCTGCTGCTGGGTCAGCCCCGCCGCTGTCCGCAGCTCCCGCACACGATTTTTCACGACCATCCCCCCTGTCCGCGCCCCGAAAACATGAAGCTTCCTTCACATGAAGTATACTTCATATTATACACAGGGCCGTACCATTGTCAAGCCCTATTTCCCAGTTTCCTCCCATGATCGCAGAAACAGGCGGAGCCGCAGCTCCGCCTGTCAGACCGCTGTTCACTTTCTCTCCCAGAGATAGGGCTCATACAGGCGTTCCAGCCGCTTTACCGCCTGGTTCACGCCGCCCCGGATCAGGACATCGCCGCGGCCCTCCTGGGCGGTAATCACCACGCTTTTGGAAATGCCGAGCTCCTGCTTCAGCCGCTCCAGCATGGCCTCCCGGGAGGCGTCGCGGTTGTAGATCTTCAGATAGCTGTATCCGGGATACTCCGCCGCAGGGTAAAGCCACACCTTTACCTGCTCCAAAAGCCCCGCCTCTTCCAGCGCGCCGTACAGGGCCTGCATCCGCTCTGTCAGGTCGATGCCCATGAGATACAGGATCGGACACTCCCGGTAATAGCGTCGGTTTACATAATTTCTATAAGGGGATGTCCGCAGTTTTTCAAAAATCGCCTGCTCCGTCTCGTGGCGGAAGGAGCCGTAGTAAATCATCAGGTTGTCGTCCAGCACGCCGTTGAGGAAGCAGTGAATGTCCTGGGCCTCAAACACCGCCTCACACCGGGCCACCAGATCTCCGGACAGCGTGCAGACCTGGAGGAACCGCTTGTTCCGCATGTCGTACAGCGCGGCGCCGCCCATGACGATGATTGGCAGGCGGAGCCGCAGATCTCCGGCCGTCTCCCAGACGGAGGCCGGTGTCCGCATGGTGGACAGGGTGAACTGGAGCCCGTCATCCAGCATGCGGTTCAGCTGCACCCGGCTGTAGGGGGTCAGGGTTTCCTTCTCCGTCAGCAGCAGGCCGTCCAGCCCGGAGACGAACAGTACGTCCCGCCGTTTCCGGCGGGGCAGCTGGAAGCTGTTGACCGCCACGCCCACCAGAATCCCGATCATGGTCTCCGACGCCCGGTACCAGGCAAAAATCCAGGGGCTGGCGTCCGTCACATGGGTGGCGGCGATGCTCAGCAGCACAATGCCGGAGAGGGCCGCCGCATTGGCGGATTTCAGCGCCACCGCCAGCCACAGCGTGGGCACCATCACCGCCGCGATAAGGATATAGCCCACCAGGGTCCCCCGGATCTCCAGCGCCATTTCCAGCAGCAGCGTGGCAATGCCGAACACGGTCCCGATGGCCGTGCCCACCATCCGCTGGATGGCCATGCGCTTTGTGTCCTCCGCATAGGGCTGGACGCACAGCAGCGCCGCGATGGAGGAATAGATGCGCATATCCTCCCGATCCACCACCATGGATATCAGCAAGCAGATCAGCACCGCCGCGGCGGACTTCACCATCCGCATCCCGATGGGGGGCACAATATGGTCTGTCATAGGCTGCCTCCTCCCTCCCGCGGGGCCGCGGGCATCCTTCGGCGGCCCCGGAAGCTCCAGGGTGCCGGGCCATTCGGCATGATAACTATTGTAACATGCTTTTGGAATTTTACAAGGACTTTACAAACACCGCAAAAAAGGAGGCGCACCCTCAGGTGCGCCTCCTCGCTGCTCGCTGCTCAGTCCTTCACGGTGCCGTCGGCGTTGAATACCGGCAGCTTCTCCAGGAACCTGATGTCCGTCCGCTCCGCGGCCTCGCCCTCCGCCAGGACGGCCACCCGGCCGGTGACGGTGCCGCCCGCCAGGGCCACCAGCTCCTCCATGGCGTGGAGGGAGCCGCCGGTGGAGATCACGTCATCCATCAGCAGGATCCGTTTGCCCTGGATCAGCGCCGCGTCGTCCCGGCCCAGATACAGCCGCTGGGTGCCCGCGGTGGTGATGGAGGTGTCCTCCACATGGATGGGGTCCGGCATATAGGCCTTGGGGCCCTTCCGGGCGATGAAGTACTTCTTCGCCCCGGACTGGCGGGCCATCTCATGGATCAGGGGGATGCTCTTGGCCTCCGCCGTCAGCATGTAGTCGTAGTCCTCCGCCGGGACCAGCTTTAAAAGCTCCCGGGCGCAGGCCACGGTCAGCTCCGCGTCGCCGAACACGATGAACGCGCCGATGTACAGGTCGTCTGTCACCTTGCAGATGGGAAGGTCCCGGCGCAGGCCCGCCACAGTCATAGAATACGTCATATCAGGTGCCTCCTCTATCATTTCCCTCAAATGGATGGTGCCTGGGAGGCACCGTACTTATTATATAATCTGCGTGGGAAAAGTCAAGGAGGCTTCTGGGGTATCCGGCCCGGGGCCTGCCGGGGGCGGAGCTGTCAGCCGGGCATCTCCCGCGCGCCGGCAGGCATCTCTGCCGCGGGATCCTCCGCAGACGCCTCACCGCCTCCTGGCTCGGGAGACAGGGGCACTTCCGAAATATGCGTGCCCGCCGCCGGATCCTCTGCCCCGCCGGCCTCCGTTCCCAGCTTTTCCCAGAGATAGGCCGTCACGTCGTCCAGAGTCACGATCTCCCCGTCCGATGCCGGGATGTCGTAGACGTCCGAGGCGTAGGAGACGCCGTCGCCGGTGTCCAGGAACAGGAAGCGGCGGCCCTCGTCCATGTAGAGCTCCGCCAGGTCCGCGTAGCAGAAGTAGCTGTCTCCGCTGCCCCAGCCCGTTTCCGGGGTGGCCACGTAGGGCATGAAGATGGCCTCGCTGCCCACTTCCAGATTCTCCAGGTCCCCGGAGAGTGAGGTGGAGACCCCAGGCCCGCCACGATACGCCACGTTGTAGGTGTCCCCCGCCGCCAGGTCCCCCCGGAGGCAGTCGGAGACCTCCACAGAGGCCACGGTATAGGTCTCCTCCAGGCCGCCCACGGTGACTTCAAAGTACCGCATGCCCATCACCGTGCCCCGGAAGATCACGGTGTCCAGGGCCAGGATCTCCTCCGGGTCCAGCCACACCAGGCTGGAGTCTGCGGCGGCGCTGTTGAACGGGCCGGCCCAGGTCCCATCGGAGCCGTCGATCTCCCGGATCTCCGCCCCCACGGAGTACCGGGGGGCCAGGGGGCCGTCGGTTTCGTCCAGGCCGCTTTCGCCGGCGCTCTCCTGGGCGATCTCCTGGTCAGAGATCCCGCCAATGCCCAGGCGGCTCATGCCGAAGGCCCCCGCCAGCACCACCGCCAGGCAGGCCGCCAGGGCCCCGTACCGCCGCCAGCGGGGGGCGGTTCTGTTTGGCTTTTCCGCTGCGTCGGCAATCTGGTCCTCCCGGACCTCCCCCACGGCCCGGAACAGCTCTTCTCTCGTCATAGCCCGTATCCCTCCCGGATCAGATGTTCCCGCAGTCCCTTCCGGGTGCGGTGGAGCAGGGATTTCACCTTGGATATGGAGTCGCCGTACCGGCGGGCGATGTCCTCCAGACTGTCGCCGTACCAGTACCGGCGGAGGAAGGTCCGCCGGGCCGCCGGGGACACGGTGTCCAGATAATCGGAGATGGCCTCTCCCAGGGCATGGAGGTCCAGGGATTCCTCCAGGGGCGCGCCGGAGACGCACTCCCCCAGCTCCTCCAGCACTGCCGGCAGGGCGCCCCGGCACTGGGCGGTGTTGTAGTCGTACCGGTCCAGGGCGGTGTTCCGGGCGATGCGGCCCAGGAAGGGCGGCAGGCGGATAGGCCGCTGGGGCGGCATGGCGTTCCAGGCCCCCAGCCAGGTGTCGTTCAGGCACTCCTCGCTGTCCCGGCCGTCCCCCAGGAGCCGCCGGATGATGGCGCCGCAGTAGGCGCCGTATTTGGCTGCGGTGGCCCGGATGGCCTCCTCGGAGCGGGCCCAGTACAGTGCCACGATGTCCTTGTCCTCCATAGTGATCCCTCTCTTGTTCGAAAGCTGCTTTCATCTATACAGTCGGAAAATAGGGAGCAGAGGTTGCAGGCGGGAAAACATTTTTTGCCGAAACAGAAAACGGGCCGACGGTGTCCCGCCGGCCCATTGCCATTTATCCCACCGTGATGCCGTGTTCCGCGAAGGCCTCCAGCAGGCGGTCCATGTCGGAGGGGATGGAGATAGGCTCCCCCGCGGCCTTGATGGCGTTGGCCACGTCCTTCAGGCCGTTGCCGGTGACCACGCTGACCACCGTGTCGTCCTTGCCGATGACGCCCTGCTCGCAGAGCTTCTTCACCCCGGCGGTGCCGGTGACGCCGGCGGGTTCGCCGAACACGCCGCAGGTCCGGCCCAGCAGGCCCTGGGCGGCCATGATCTCCTGGTCGGAGACGTTCACCACGATTCCATTGCTCTCCCGAATGGCCATCAGCGCCTTGTCGGCGTTCCGGGGCACGCCCACAGCGATGGAGTCCGCCAGGGTGTTCTCCTCCATGGGATGCCAGGGCTTGTTCTCCGCGATGGCCCGGTTGATGGGGCAGCAGCCCTCCGCCTGGGCGGAGATGAGCCGGGGCAGGCGGTCGATGAAGCCGATGGCGTACAGGTCCTTCAAGCCCTTCCAGAGGCCGGCGATGGTGCAGCCGTCGCCGACGCTGATGGCGATGTAGTCCGGCACCTGCCAGTCCAGCTGCTCCATGATCTCCAGGGCCACGGTCTTTTTGCCCTCGGAGAGGTAGGGGTTGATGGCGGCGTTGCGGTTGTACCAGCCCCAGCGGTCGATGGCCTGCTTGGAGAGCTCGAAGGTCTCCTCATAGCTGCCCTGGACGGAGATGACGGTGGCGCCGAAGGTCATCAGCTGGGCCACCTTGCCCTTGGGGGCACGGGAGGGGACGAAGATGTAGGTCTTGAGGCCCGCCGCCGCGGCGTTGCCCGCCAGGGAGCTGGCGGCGTTGCCGGTGGAGGAGCAGGCGATCACTTTCGCCCCCGCCTCCCGGGCCTTGGCCACCGCCATGGCGGACGCCCGGTCCTTTAAGGACGCGGTGGGATTCTGGCCGTCGTCCTTCACCCAGAGCCGCTTCAAGCCCAGCTGCTCCGCCAGGCGGGGCTCCTCGTACAGGGGGCTCCAGCCCACCCGCAGGGGGGTGTTGGGCGTCTCCGGCTCCACCGGCAGCAGCTCCCGGTACCGCCACATGGTGTGGTCCTGCCGGGCCGCCAGCTTCTCCTTTGTCAGCTGGGTCTTGATGTAGTCGTAGTCGTAGACGATGTCCAGAATGCCGCCGCACTCGCAGGTGGTGAGATCCGGGACGGCGGCATAGGTCTTGCCGCACTTGACGCATTTGCCGTACAGGACGTGTTTCATGTCGCTTCTCCTTATCTGAATCGAAAGGCAGGGCGGGGCGGCTGCCCCGCCCTGCGGCGTTTTACAGGTTCTTCAGAAGGCCCGTCTCCTCGTTGAAGGCGTTGATCAGATCGTCCAGATCCTTGGCCTCCTTGTGGACGGCGTCCCAGGTGCCCTCCGTGTCGTACCACAGGGCGTTCAGCTCTTCCACGGTCTTGCCCTGCTGCTCCACCCAGGTGTAGTACTTCAGGTTGTGGACCCGCTTGCGGTCCCGGTAACCCAGCTCCGCCATGGCGTCGGTCTTGAGGCCCAGCATGTGCAGGGCGTGATCCATGGCAGCCTCGTGGGCGCTGTAGGCGCCGTACTGGTCGTTCAGCTCCTGGATCCGGCTGCCGTACATGACGGCGGAGTCCGTCAGGACCGTGCCCACCACGTCGTGCGCCGTGAACTCGTAATACTTGGCTATCTTGATGCAGCACAGCACGTTGGCAATGCCGCTGATGCCCAGCCAGGTGAGCTTCTCGATGAGCTCGCTGTCCAGATGCAGCTCGTCTTTCAGGTACGCCTGCCCCTCGGGGGTGTTGAACAGCCGCAGCAGCCGCTGGCTGTCCTCGTCGTCGATGTCGATGACCATGTCGGTGTTCTTCACGTTGTGGATCCAGGGGATGTGCTTGTCGCCGATGCCCTCGATCCGGTGGCCGCCGAAGCCGTTCTCCAGAATGGTGGGGCACTGGAGTGCCTCGCCCACCGCCAGCTTCAGGCGGGGGTACTTCTCCTTCAGCAGGTCGCCGGCGGACATGGTGCCGGCGGAGCCGGAGGTGAAGGCGGCGCCGGCGAACCGGTCGCCGGGGCGCTTGATAGCCTCAAACACGTCAGAGAGGGCGTTGCCGGTGACGTTATAGTGCCACAGGGGGTTGCCCATCTCCTCAAACTGGTTGAA
>CAMMCS010000101.1 GCA_946494635.1 uncultured Oscillibacter sp.
CTGCGGCGACCAGCCGGACATGATCCGCCGGGCGCTGGAGATCGGCGTGGCCTGCGTCATCGTCTGTCAGGCGGAGGTGGATCCGGAGCTGCTGGCCATTCAGACGGATTCCTGCGTCATCTCCACCGCCTATGACGCCTACCGGGCCGTGCGGCTGATCTACCATGCCATGCCCATCAGCAGCATCTGCAAAAACAAGGATCTGGTCTGCTTCCACCTGGACGACTATATCGACGACGTGCGCAACACCGTGCTGGAAAGCCGCTTCCGCGCCTATCCGATCCTGGATGAGGACGGCCGGGTCATGGGCACGCTTTCCCGCTACCATCTGCTGCGGCCCCGGCGCAAGCAGGTGATCCTCATGGATCACAATGAGAAGGCCCAGTCTGTGCCGGGCCTGGATCAGGCGGAGATTCTGGAGATTATCGACCACCACCGCCTGGCGGATATCGAGACGAAGAACCCCATTACCGTCCGCAATGAGCCGGTGGGCAGCACCACCACCATCGTGGCCGGCATGTACCAGGACAAGGGGCTGATGCCCACTGCCAAGATGGCCGGCCTGATGGCCGCGGCCATTGTGTCCGACACGGTGATGTTCAAATCCCCCACCTGCACCCAGCGGGATATTGATGTGGCCAACCGCATGGCCCGGATCGCCAATGTCTCCCTGAAGGATCTGGGGCAGGTGATCTTCTCCGCCGCCGGCGGCGGCGTCCGTCCTGCGGAGGAGATCTTCCGCACCGATTACAAGGAGTTTCACATCGCAGGGCACAACCTGGCGGTGAGCCAGGTGACCTGCATGGATTCCGAAAAGCTGCTGCAGCGGAAGGACGAATTCCTGAAGCTCATGTCCTCTATCCGGAAGGAGAAGGGCTTTGACATGGTAATCCTGATGATCACTGATGTGCTGCTGGAAGGAAGCCAGCTGCTGTTTGTCGGGGATCGGGAGACCATCCGTCAGGCCTTCAATGTGGAGGAGGTGGAGGATGTGGTGTTCCTGCCCAAAATCATGTCCCGGAAGAAGCAGGTGATCCCCATGCTCTCCGCCCTGTGGGGCTGATGGGCCAACTGGTTAAAAAGCACCGGCTGTGCCGGTGCTTTTTATTGTGTTTGTGCAAGTTCACCATTGACTTTATTGGTTTAAAGCTGTATGGTGTAAAAGTATAGAGGCGGCACAGCCTGGCGGGCAGCGTCCCTGCCTGATGGGAACGGGCCTCCGCCGCAGGCACAGAGCCGCCTTGCAAACCCCCGTCACTAATTTGAAAAGGAGATCTCTGCGATGAAAAAGAAGTTTCTTGCTCTCATGCTCTCCGCCCTGATGATCCTGAGTCTGGCCGCCTGCGGCGGCGGGGACGACACCGCGGATCAGACGGGAGACGGCGCCGGCACCGAGGAGCCTGCCGGCGACGGCCAGACCTACACCGTCGGCATCATCCAGCAGATGCAGCATGTGGCCCTGGACGCCGCCACTGAGGGCTTCCAGGCTGCCCTGACGGAAAAGCTGGGGGACAGCGTCTCCATCGAGTTTGAGAACGCCTCCGGCGATCCCTCCAACTACTCCACCATCGCCAACAACTTCGTCTCCCAGAACGTGGACCTGATCATGGCCAACGGCACCTCCGCCCTGCAGGCCGCCGCCTCTGCCACCAGCACCATCCCCATTCTGGGCACCTCCATCACCGAGTACGGTGTGGCCCTTGGCATCGATGATTTCACCGGCGTCACTGGCTACAACGTCTCCGGCACCTCTGACCTGGCGCCTCTGGACCAGCAGGCCGCCATGCTCCAGGAGTGGTTCCCTGAGGCCCAGACCGTGGGGCTGCTGTACTGCTCTGCCGAGCCCAACAGCCAGTATCAGGTGGACACTGTTCAGGGCTATCTGGAGGAGGCGGGCATCACCTGCACCCAGTACTCCTTCTCTGACTCCAATGACATCTCCGCTGTTGCCACCACCGCCTGCACGGAGAACGACGTGATCTACGTCCCCACCGACAACACCGCCGCCAACAATGCGGAGCTGCTGGGCAACATCTCCCTGGACACCCAGACCCCCATCATCGCCGGTGAGGAGGGCATCTGCCGCGGCTGCGGCGTGGCCACCCTGACCATCAGCTACTACGACATCGGCTATGCCACCGGCGAGATGGCCTATGAGATCCTGGTGAACGGCGCTGATCCCGCGGAAATGGAGATTCAGTACGCTCCCCAGTTTACCCCCAAGTACAACCCCGACATGTGCGACGCCTTCGGCCTGACCCCGCCTGACGGCTATGAGGCCATTGAGCCCGCCGCCTGACCCGGGCATTTCTCAAAAACAGAATGAAAGATCAGCGGAAAAGGGGCTTCCCTTTTCCGCTCCTCTTTGCTAGAATAGAGCAGCAAACTGCCTCCGGGCGAGATCCGGAGGATTTTGGAGGGATCTCACTTGAACATCATGCATCTGGTCAACGCCCTGCCGGGCGTGGCCGCCCAGGGACTGATCTGGGGCATCATGGCCATCGGGGTGTACATCACCTACCGCATCCTGGATGTGGCCGACCTGACAGTGGACGGCACCATGGCCACCGGCGGCGCCACCTTCATCATGCTGACCATGGCGGGCGTGCCCCTGCCTCTGGCCCTTTTGGGGGCGTTTCTGGCAGGCGTTCTGGCGGGACTGGTCACCGGCCTGTTCCACACCGTCTGCGGCATCCCCGCCATCCTGGCCGGCATCCTCACCCAGCTGGCCCTGTACTCCGTGAACCTGCGGGTCATGGGCCAGGCCAACCGGCCCGTCAGCTCCCGCCAGTACGAATTGCTGGTGGACCAGCAGAGCGTCCGTTCTCTCAGCCTGGACAACCCGATTCTCGTGGTGGCCGTCTTTGTCGCAGCCATCATCGCCCTGCTCTACTGGTTCTTCGGCACGGAGCTGGGCGCCTCCCTGCGGGCCACAGGCTCCAACCCCAACATGTCCCGGGCCCAGGGCATCAACACCAACTTCACCAAGGTGCTTGGCCTGATGCTGTCCAACGGTCTGGTGGCCCTGTCCTCCGCCCTGCTGGCCCAGTACCAGGGCTTCGCAGATGTCAACATGGGCCGGGGCGCCATCGTCATCGGCCTGGCCGCCGTCATCATCGGCGAGGTGATCTTCGGCAAGCTGTTCCACAACTTCGCCCTGAAGATGCTGGCAGTCGCCATCGGCGCCATTTTGTACTACCTGGTGTACCAGGTGGTCATCTGGCTGGGCCTGAACACCGACGACATGAAGCTCATCACCGCCCTGATCGTGGCGGCCTTCCTGGCAATCCCCTATTGGAAGGGGAAGTACGCCCGTGTCAAGGTGCCGGCCAGAAGCGCGGCCAATGCAGAGGTTCAGACAGGAGGGGAACAGGATGCTTGAGATCAAGGAGATCTGGAAGACGTTCAATGCCGGGACGGTCAATGAGAAGCAGGCCCTGCGGGGCGTCAGCCTGACCCTGAAGGACGGGGACTTCTGCACAGTCATCGGCGGCAACGGCGCCGGCAAGTCCACCATGCTCAACGCAGTGGCCGGCACCTTCACCGTGGACAGCGGTTCCATCATCATCGACGGGGTGGATGTGACCCACCTGCCGGAGCACAAGCGGGCCAAGTTCATCGGCCGGGTGTTCCAGGACCCCATGATGGGCACTGCCCCCACCATGCAGATTGAGGAGAATCTGGCCCTGGCAGCCCGCCGCGGACAGCGCCGGGGCCTGGGCTGGGGCATCACCAGGACGGAGCGTGCCGACTACCGGGAGCTGCTGCAGGACCTGAGCCTGGGCCTGGAGGACCGGCTGACCAGTAAGGTCGGGCTCCTGTCCGGCGGCCAGCGGCAGGCCCTGACACTGCTGATGGCCTCCCTGCGGCAGCCGAAGCTCCTGCTGCTGGACGAGCATACCGCCGCCCTGGACCCTAAGACCGCCGCCAAGGTGCTGGCCCTCTCCGACAAAATTGTGGAGGAAAACGGCCTGACCACCATGATGGTCACCCACAACATGAAGGACGCCATCGCCCACGGCAACCGGCTCATTATGATGTACGACGGGAAGATTGTCATTGATGTGTCCGGAGAGGAGAAAAAGAAGCTCACAGTCCCCGACCTGCTGGCCCTGTTCAGCAAGGTCAGCGGCTCTGACGAGGCGGACGATAAGCTGCTGCTCTCGTAAGCCGCTGACCGGGGCCCCGCACAGCGGGGCGCGCCGAAGGCGCGTGCAAGCGTTTTGCGGAGCAAAACCTTGGCCCGGGGGGAATTCACTTTCCCCCGGGCTTCTTTCATCTCAGGGCCCCCGGCCGGCAGAGCCGGCTGGGGTATCAGCGGCTCTGACGAGGCGGACGATAAGCTGCTGCTTTCGTAAGCCGCTGACCGGGGTCCCGCACGGCGGGGCGCGCCGAAGGCGCGTGCAAGCGTTTTGCGGAGCAAAACCTTGGCCCGGGGGGAATTCACTTTCCCCCGGGCTTCTTTCATCTCAGGGCCCCCGGCCGGCAGAGCCGGCTGGGGTATCAGCGGCTCTGACGAGGCGGACGATAAGCTGCTGCTCTCGTAAGCCGCTGAAAATGCCAAGCCAGCCTGTATGCCTCCCCCCGGCAGGTCATTCTGCCGGGGGCTTTCTATTCCGGTAATTTATCTCTTTAAAGCAGCAGAAAATATTTGTGCAAAATCACGGTTGACATTTCTCCCGCCGCTTCGTATAATACGACCAAATACAGAAAACCGATGAGCAAGAGGAGTACCTGGTCAGGTCACCTTTCAGAGAGCCGTGGATGGTGGGATCACGGCAGAGAACTTTCCAGCGAATGGACTTGCGAGGGCAGCGCAAACGGCGAGAGCTCAGTAGCGTCTGACGGGGCCCGCACCCGTTATCCGGGCGGCGCGTATGGATGTACGCGGAACGAGCGGGCGCTTTGCGTCAACTTGGGTGGTACCGCAGGACGGTTTCAAGTCTTGTCCCAAATCTGGGACAGGGCTTTTTTTGATGCCCTTTAGCCTCTCTGGAAAGGAGAATTTCTATGAAACTGGATACGAAACGATGGCGGAGCCCAGAAAATTTCTAATTCCTAACTCCTAATTCCTAACTGACAGAAAGGTTGGTAATACTATGATGAATCTGATAAAGAAGCTGGCCGCCATCGGCCTGTCCCTGACCCTGGTCCTGTCCCTGGCCGCCTGCGGCGGCAGCAGCAGCGACGGCGGCGCCTCCGGTGAAAGCGGCGGCGGGAGCGCCAAATATCTCATCGGCATCAGCCAGTACGGCCAGCACGGCTCCCTGGACAACTGCCGTGAGGGCTTCCTCCAGGGTCTGGAGCAGGCCGGCCTGGTGGAGGGCACCGACTTTGAGGTGGACTACCAGAACGCCAACTTCGACGACAACCAGGCCACCCAGATCGGCCAGATGTTCTCCGCCGAGGACGTGGACCTGATGGTGGGCATCGCCACCAACGCCGCCGTCGCCTGCTTCAACGCCGCGGAGGACAAGGACATCCCCGTGATCTTCACCGCCATCACCGACCCGGTGGGCGCCCACCTGGACGCGGGCAACATCACCGGCACCTCCGACGCCCTGCCGGTGGCCGGCCAGCTGGAGCTGATCCGGGCCCTGCAGCCGGACGCCGACACCATCGGCATCGTCTACACCACCAGCGAGGCCAACTCCGTCTACTCCGTCGGCGTCTATGAGGAGCTGGCGGCGGACTACGGCTTCACCATCGACGCGGTGGGCGTCACCTCCCAGGCGGAGGTCACCCAGGCGGTGGACACCCTGCTGTCCCACGGGGTGGACTGCCTGTCCAACCTGACGGACAACAACGTGGTGGGCGTGCTGAGCGCCATCCTGGAAAAGACTGACGAGGCCGGCATCCCCGTCTACGGCTCCGAGGTGGAGCAGGTGAAGCTGGGCTGCGTGGGCGGCGCTGGCCTGGACTACGTCCAGCTGGGCATCCAGACCGGCCTGATGGCCGCCAAGGTCCTTACCGGCGAGGCCGCCTGCGAGGATCTGCCCTATGAGACCATTGAGAAGTACGGCCTGTATATCAACTCCGACGCAGCGGCCCAGCTGGGCATTACCATCCCCGACGACATCGCCCAGCAGGCTGAGGAGTGCGCGGAGTAAGCCGTCAGGCATCTGCGCTGAGAAAAGGAGAGGGTCATCTGTGAAACTCATTACCTGCCGCCTCGGGAGCACCGAACACATCGGTGTCCTCACCGCCGACGGGAGCGGCTTTCTGCCCCTTCCGGTCCCGGATATGAACACGCTGATTGAGACCATGTCCCCTGCCGACCTGCGCTCCGCCGTCACCGCGGCGGAGCGCGGCAGCGCGCTGGCCCTGTCCGACGTGGAGCTGCTGGCCCCCATCCCCCACCCCCGGCAGGACGTTCTGTGCCTGGGCATGAACTACCGGGCCCACGAGGCGGAGGCCGCCCGGTACAGCGCTGATGCCTTCACCAAGGAGACCCCGGCGGCGGTGTACTTCTCCAAGCGGGTCAGCGAGGCCGGGAAGCCCGACGGCGTCATCCCCCGCCACGCGGGCCTCACGGACCGGCTGGACTACGAGGCGGAGCTGGCAGTGGTGCTGGGCAGGGCCGCCCGGGACGTGAAGGCCGCTGACGCGGCGGACTACATCTTCGGCTACACGATCCTCAACGACGTGTCCGCCCGGGACCTGCAGACCGGCCACAAGCAGTGGTACTTCGGCAAGAGCCTGGACGGCTTCACCCCCATGGGCCCTGTGCTGGTGACCGCCGACGAGATCGCCTATCCCCCGGCGCTGGAGATCACCAGCCATGTCAACGGCGAGCTGCGGCAGCAGTCCAACACCGCCCTGCTGATCACCTCTATCGGCCAGATCCTGGAGGAGCTGACCGCCGGCATGACGCTGCTGCCGGGTACCATCATCGCCACCGGCACCCCAGCCGGTGCGGGCATGGGCTTTGACCCGCCCAAATTCCTCCAGTCCGGCGACATCGTGGAGTGTGCCATCGAGGGCATCGGCACTCTGCGGAGCACCGTGGTCTGATCATCTCACAAGGAGGCATCTCAACTCATGGACGTGATGGAACTGCTGACCAGCACCCTGATCCAGGGGCTGATCTACGC
>CAMMCS010000102.1 GCA_946494635.1 uncultured Oscillibacter sp.
CTGCTTGTAAGGCAGGTGCTCTAACCAGCTGAGCTATGCTCCCCGATTGCCGCTCTTGTCAGACGGCAAAAGTTATTATACTCGACTTACCCTGTTCTGTCAACTGGAAATTTAAATTTTCTGCCTTTTTTTCTGGATCGACGCCACCATGGCCTCCAGCTCCTCCCGGCTGAAGTGCTGAACGCTGTCACAGAAGCGGCAGGTCAGGTCCGCGCTGCCCTGCTCGTCAATCATGGCCTGCAGCTCCTCCGCCCCCAGGCTGATGAGGGCCCGTTCCATCCGGTCCCGGCTGCAGTGGCAGCGGTAAGCGATGGGACTCCTCTCCAGGATCTCCAGGTCAAAGTCAGACAAGGCCCGCCGCAGCATGGCCTCCGGGTCCGGATTCTCCTGCAGCAGTCCCGTCACCGGGCCGGCGGCCAGGATGCTCCCCTCCACCTTGGCAATGGTATCCTCGCCGGCACCGGGCAGCAGCTGGATCAGATACCCGCCGGCGGCCAGCACGCTCTGATCCCTGTCCACCAGTACCCCCAGGCCGCAGGCTGTGGGGATCTGCTCTGACTCCACGAAATAGGCCGCCAGATCCTCTGCGATCTCGCCGCCCAGCAGGCCCACGCTGCCCACATAGGGCTCCTTCATATTCAGATCCCGGATCACTGTCAGCGTTCCCTCGCGGCCCACGGCGGCGCCCACGTCCAGCTTGCCGTCCGGCCGCAGCGGCAGATCCACCTGCGGGTTATCAACGGTCCCCCGGACATTTCCCTGGTTATCAGACACCGCCAGAATGGCCCCCAGGGGGCCTCCCCCCTTAACCTGCAAAGTCACGCTGGCGCCGTCCTCCTTCAGGGCGTTGCCCATCATGGAGGCAGCCGCCAGGGTGCGCCCCAGGGCCGCCGTGGCCACCGGCAGAGTCTTATGGATCTGCCGGGCCCGCTCCGTCAGGTCCCGGGTAGAGACCGCCACCGCCTTTACAAAACCATCCCTGGAGATGGCCCGGATCAGTTGATCGCTCATAATCGTATAATCCCGCTTTCCTTGATTTGTGTCAGTTCAGAGGTTTTCTGCACTGGAAAATCCACCGGTCCTCCTCCGGCCGGGGAGGCCGGCTGGTCAGATCCCCGGTGACTGTAACCGCGCAGAACCCCGCGTCTTTTAGATAGGATTCCAGCTCCTCCCGGCTCCAGGCCCGCTCCCGGTGCTCCTCAAAGGCCCTGTTCCAGGAGCCCTGCCCGTTCTCCTGAAACAAATCCACCTGATAGGTGCAGATTCCCGTCTTCTCCGAGAAGAACGTCCGCCAGACGCAGAAGCTGTCCTCCGTCTCATCCAGGTACACCTGGCCATCCATCCGCCGGAGCTTCCAGGGGGTGTTGACATCAAAGTAGAACACGCCCCCCGGCCTCAGGCAGCCGCACACCCGCCGAAAGGTCTCCCGCAGGTCTGACGTCCGGGTCAGGTAGTTCAGGGAGTCCAGGGTGGAAATGGCCGCGTCCACCGTCATCCCCAGCCGCAGCCGCGGCATGGCCTGGTGGAGAAACAGCGGCGACCGCTCCCCCAGCGGCTCCGCCTTTCGGGCCGCCTGGGTCAGCATCTCCTCTGATCCGTCCGCGGCAATGACCCGGTATCCCTTCTCTGCCAGCAGGCAGGCGATGGTGCCGGTGCCGCAGGCCAGATCCAGCACTGTCTCCACCGGCGGGCGGCTCCTGCGGAACTGCCGGATGAGATATGCCGCCCGGCGGGCATGCTCGGCGTCCGCTGTCAGCGCATCATAGCTGGCGGCCAGGGCATCATAGCTGCTCATTTCTGCCTGTCCTTTTTCTTATACCGGGCAAAGATCTTCTCATAGGCGCCGGTGCCGTAGCTCAGGGACCGGTTTACCCGGCTGATGGTGGCGCTGGAAGCCCCTGTGCGCTCCAGGATCTCATTGTAGATCATACCGTCATCCAGCAGAGAGGCCACCTCGAACCGCTGCTCCATACTCCGCAGCTCTGAGACCGTACACAGATCCTGGAAAAACGCGTAGCACTCCTCCTCGTCCTTCAGCAGGAGGATCGCCTTGTACAGCTCACCGTTCTTTTCCTTCTTGCCGATCTTTACCATATCCGCACCCTTTCCGGAACTCTCCAGCTGATTCGCGGCCTCGTGCCGCCGTCCTGTTTATTTTAGCACTCTAACGTGCGAACGTAAAGGGGGGCGGGCCAGAAAATTTTCACACTTTAAAGTGTGCCGCGCACCTCCGCCGCCGGTTTTTCATAGGCTGGTGCAAATCACTGCCTTTGCGGAAGGAGCGGCGCGATATGAAAGAACCCCTCACCTGTCTGCACACCGAGCCCATGGCCGCGGAGCGGGAATGGACCGTGGACGAGATCCCGGCCCTCTCTGCCGCCGTGTCCCTGCCGGAGCCGGTGCCGGCGGCGGACAAAGTCTCCCGGCGGATCCGGCGGTACTATCAGCTTCAGTGCCGTTCCTTCCTGCGATACTGCGAAAGCGTGCTGCTGCCTCAGGCGGAGGCAGAGGTCCGCGCGGCCCTGGCGGCCAGCAGGCCCCTGCCGAAGTTTCACGCAGAGCTCTCCTACCGGATTACCTATAATGAAGGCGGGCTGTGGAGCCTCTACACCCAGTCGCGGGAGAGCGGCCCCGGCGGAACCGCTCTTCTTCTCCGCCACGGAGACACCTGGGATCTGGCCAGCGGCTATCCGGTGCCCCTGCGGGCGTTCTTTCCAAAGCGAAGCGGCTGGCGGCGCCGCCTGCTGGAAGCTGCGGAGGCTGAGGCGCTTCAGCGGCAGGCGGCAGGCGTCTCCCGATACCATGAGGGCGTCCGGCGGAAGCTGCGCCGCCACTTCAACCCTCAAAACTACTACCTCACGGCAGACGGCCTGGCCTTTTTCTACCCCATGTACGCCATTGCTCCGGCGGCAGAGGGGATCCCCGTGTTTCTGGCGCCGAAGGAGGCGCAGCCGCAGTCCCCGCGGCAGCACAGTGCTACGGAGTGACGGTTCGACCCCCTCCCGGCGCGTTCTTTGGGCTCCGCCCCGCGAAAAAAACGGAAGCGGCATAGCCGCTTCCGTTTTTTCAACCGTTCTTCAGCTCCCGGTCGTTCTCCGGCAGAAGGGCTGCTTCGCCTTCAGCCCCTCTTGTGGGGAAGTCCCTTCACCACCACACCGGTCAGGGCAAAGAGGGCGATGGCATTGGGAATGACCATCAGGAAGTTGAACATGTCTGTCAGGGCCCACACCAGATCATTGGAGGTGACAGTGCCCAGGAAGATAAACACCAGGGCCACTACTGTATAGATGACCGTGCTCTTCTGCCCAAACAGATAGATCACATTGATCTTGCCGAAAAGATTCCATCCCAGGATTGTGGAAAAGGCAAAGAAGAACAGGCAGATGGCCACAAAAGCGGAGCCCAGTCCCGTGCCCATGACGGTGCCGAAGGCCGTCTGGGCCAGGTTGGCGCTGTCCAGCTGGCCCGTGACCGCGCCTACATAGCCGTCAGCCAGAGGGCCGCCGTCCGTATAGAGCGTGGAGATGATCACCAGGGCATTGAGGGTCAGTACCACAAAGGTGTCGATAAACACGCTGATCATGGCTACCACGCCCTGCTCGTGGGGATCCTTTACATTGGCCTGTGCATGGGCGTGGGGAGTAGAGCCCATGCCCGCCTCGTTGGAGAAGAGCCCCCGCTTGGCGCCCTGGCTGACGGCGATTTTCAGCGCCGCGCCGAAGCTGCCGCCGATGATGGCCTGGGGCTGGAAGGCGTACCGGAAAATCATGCCGAAGGTCTCCGGAATATACCGGAAGCGCACCGCCAGCACCGCGACGGCGCCCACCAGGAAAATCGCCGCCATCACAGGCACCAGCTTCTCCGTCACGGAGGCCAGGCGCTGCACACCGCCCAGGAAAATAAATGCGCAGATCACCACCAGGACAATCCCCGTGATCCAGGAGGGGATGTGGAAGGCGGTCTCAAAGGTGGAGCCGATGGAGTTGGACTGGACCATACAGCCCATGCAGCCCAGGGCCAGGACAATGGCCACGGCGAAGAAGCCCGCCAGGAACCTGCCGAAGCCGCCCTTGAAGGCCGTGGTGATGTAATACACCGGCCCGCCGTGGTAGCTGCCGTCATCCCCGTGCTTCCGGGTCCGGATGGCCATGGTGGCCTCCGCGTAAATCGTGGCCATTCCGAAAAAGGCGATCACCCACATCCAGAAGATGGCGCCGGGGCCGCCGGCAAGAATGGCGCCGGCGGAGCCCACGATGTTTCCGGTTCCCACCTGGGCGGCAATGGCAGTGGCCACAGCCTGGAAGGAGCTCATCCCCCGTTCCTGCCGCCCGCCCCGGAGAGACATGTTGCCGAACAGGCGGCGCATGCCCTCCCCAAAATAGCGGATCTGGACAAAACGGGTGCGGATTGTGTACCACAGGCCCACGCCCACCAGCAGGAACACCAGGATGTAGTCCGACAAGTATGTATTGATGGTTTGTACAATTTCCAGCAGCATTGGTTTTCCCTCCAAAAAATAAGAACGGCCTGGCAGCCGCTCTGGAAAGAAAGCCCGAAGAGCGCGCTGACGCGCACCCCCTGCTCCACTCTGTCCTTTTACCTGAGAGATTCAGCGGTCCCCCGCCTTGCACCTTCGGTCCCCGTTTCCGGGCCTCTCCAGAGCCACATCCATTCTTAGTCCCCGCCCGGATCCCGGGCGCCTGAGAGTTTCACTCCTTCGGCAGGCCTGCGCCATTCCCCTAAGAACTTCGTTTGCCGTTATTTGGTTATCGGCTTTACCTTACCATGGCCCGCTGCCGTTGTCAATGGAGGTTTTTCACAAAAGTGCCCTTATAGAGCGGACAGCTGTCCGTTTTTCTCGGACAGCTGTCAAAAACATTTTAGGGCGCCCCTACAGCTCCTCCACAGACACAACGCCCTGCGTAGCGGTCATCTTGGGAATCAGCTGCTCTACCCGGCAGCGTTTGTTGAGCCGCAGGGTGAACAGCGCGCAGGCGTTGTGGGTCTCCGTCTCCGCGGATCGGGTGATCTCCATGTTTACCACCTTTACGTTTAGATCCCGGAAAAGCCGCAGCACATTGTCCAGGCAGGGCTTGTTGCTGTATTCCATATAGAGATTGACCTCCGGGGCGTTGTCCAGAATCCGGTATTCCAGTTTGGACAAAAACAGCTCCGCCGCCAGGATCAGCAGCGTTGCAAAAATACCGCCCTCGTAGAAGCCGCCGCCCAGGCACAGTCCCACAATAGCCGCCGCCCAAAGGCCGGCCGCCGTGGTCAGGCCCTTTACCCGGCGGCGGCGGGTGACGATAATGGCACCGGCCCCGATAAAGCCGATGCCGGCCACCACCTGGGCGCCCAGCCGGGCCATGTCCGTGTAATAATGCAGGTTCAGGTAAAGAAACTGGCTGGTCAGGGTGGTCATGGCCGCCCCCAGGCAGATCAGGATATGCGTCCGGAATCCCGCCGGCCGGCGTTTGTACTCCCGCTCCAGTCCGATCAGGCCGCCGCAGATTACCGCCAGCAGCATCCGCAGTGTGGTGGACAGCATGGTGACATCCCGCACGCCGTCAAAGATTGCCAGCATTTTCCCGCCTCCTCAGATCTCGTCAATGGTGTAGACGCTCTCCAGTTCGGAAATCGCCGCCAGAAGCCGCACATGTGCCCGCCGTCCCGGCAGACGGACGGCGAATACCGCGCTGGGATTTTTGGAGCGTTCCTCCCTGCCCCGGTCCAGATCCACCTCGTAAATCTGTCCCCCCTGGGACTTGATGCGGCCGATGATGTCGCCCAGGTCGTCCAGCGTCCGGAACTCCACATACAGGTTCATGTTCCTGGCATTCTCAATCACCGCGTCCTCCACAAAGGGCAGCAGCCGATTGGTCAGCAGGATCAGGGCAAAGCCCAACAGGACGCACTCATAAAATCCGGCCCCGATGGCAAGGCCCATGCAGGCGGAGGCCCACAGCCCGGCCGCGGTGGTCAGGCCCTTTACCTCCTGCTTGCCGGTGACGATGATCGTCCCCGCGCCCAGAAAGCCAATGCCGTTGATGACCTGGGCGCCGAAGCGGGACACATCCGTCCGCAGGCCGATCAGTTCAGCCGTCTCATGCCACGCCCCTGTCACCATATAGAACTCATACTGGCTCAGCAGCATGGTCAGGGCCGCCCCCAGGCATACCAGCATATAGGTCCGAAATCCGGCCGGCCGGCGCTTGCGCTCCCGCTCCAGCCCGATAAACCCGCCGAAGAGCATCGCCAGCACCAGGCGAAGCAGAATCGAGGCCACATTCATCTCCCGCAGATAGGCCAATTCCTCCCACATGGTGAGACTCCTCCCTTCTGATGCCGCCCAATGAAAACGGCAGGAGCGGAAGATCAGCAGCGCTGTTTTTCCCCTCCTGCGCCCCATTTGATACGAAAACGAATACGGTTCTCGAATTTTGCAAAAAACAGAAAAATCAGACGTTTATTCTTTTTAAATATTCGTATTCTTTATGTTTATCACAACTCCACGCAAAAGTCAAGGTCTTCCCTGTTGAAGCAAAAATCTTTGTTTGTTTGCCTAAAGATGCCCTTCAAATTTTGGCTGTCCCACTATGTCTTCCGTCTTGCCAAGCCGTCCGCTCCCGCCCGCAGAATCCTGCGCTTTCGGCCCGGGCGGCACAGCTGCAAAAAAGCCCCGGCGCCCTGCCCGCTTCTGGGCAGGACGCCGGGGTCGTTGATTTTCTGTCAGAAGTCCGCGCTGCCCACGGTGCGGGGATGGGGCAGGACATCCCGGATGTTGGAGACGCCGGTGAGGTACATCACCAGCCGCTCAAAGCCCAGGCCGAAGCCCGCGTGCTTGCAGGAGCCGTAGCGCCGCAGGTCGCAGTACCACCAGTAGTCCTCGGTCCGCATGCCAAGCTCCTTGATGCGGGCCTCCAGCACATCCAGCCGCTCCTCGCGCTGGCTGCCGCCGATGATCTCGCCGATGCCGGGCACCAGGCAGTCCGCCGCGGCCACGGTCTTCCCGTCGTCGTTGAGGCGCAT
>CAMMCS010000103.1 GCA_946494635.1 uncultured Oscillibacter sp.
CGGGCACCAGGCAGTCCGCCGCGGCCACGGTCTTCCCGTCGTCGTTGAGGCGCATGTAGAAGGCCTTGATCTCCTTGGGGTAGTCGGTGACGAACACCGGGCGCTTGAACACCTGCTCGGTGAGGTACCGCTCGTGCTCCGTCTGCAGGTCGCAGCCCCACTCCACCTTGTAGTCGAACTTGTCGTTGTTCTTCTTCAGAATCTCCACGGCCTCGGTGTAGCTCACCCGGCCGAAGTCGGAGGAGGCCACGTGCTCCAGCCGCTCCAGCAGGCCCTTGTCCACAAAGGAGTTGAAGAAGGCCATCTCGTCGGGGCACTTCTCCATGACGGTCTTGATGATATACTTGATCATGGCCTCGGCCACGTCCATGTCGCCCTTCAGATCGCAGAAGGCCATCTCCGGCTCGATCATCCAGAACTCGGCGGCGTGGCGCTGGGTGTTGGAGTTCTCCGCCCGGAAGGTGGGGCCGAAGGTGTACACGTCCCCGAAGGCCATGGCGAAGTTCTCAGCGTTCAGCTGGCCGGAGACGGTGAGGTTGGCGGGCTTGCCGAAGAAGTCCTGGGAGAAGTCCACCGTGCCGTCCTCGTTTTTGGGCGGGTTCTGCAGATCCAGGGTGGTCACCTGGAACATCTCGCCGGCGCCCTCGCAGTCGCTGGCGGTGATGATGGGGGTGTGGACGTAGACGAAGCCCCGCTCCTGGAAGAACTGGTGGATGGCGTAGGCCGCCACGCTCCGCACCCGGAACACGGCGGAGAACAGGTTCGTCCGGGGCCGCAGGTGCTGGATGGTCCGCAGGAACTCCACGCTGTGGCGCTTCTTCTGCAGGGGGTAGTCAGGGGTGGAGGTGCCCTCCACGGCGATGGAGGCGGCCTTCAGCTCCAGGGGCTGCTTGGCCTCCGGCGTCAGCACCACGGTGCCGGTGACGATCAGGGCCGCACCCACATTCTGGGCGGCGATATCCTTGTAGTTGGCCAGCGTCCCGGCCTCCATGACCACCTGCAGGTTCTTGAAGCAGGACCCGTCGTTCAGCTCGATGAAGCCGAAGGTCTTCATGTCCCGGATGGTGCGGACCCAGCCGCCCACGGTGACCGTCTGGCCGCCCAGCCGCTCACTGTCGGCGTAGATGGCGGCGATTTTTGTGTAGCTCATAACATTCACCCGTTTTCTTGTTTTTGGTGGAATTTCGCACAATTCTAAGGTATTGTACTCCATCCCGTGGGATTTTACAAGAGGGAACGGGCGTTTTCAGGTTTTTTCAGAACCTGCCGGTTCAGGAGATGGCCTCCGCCCCCACGGTGTAGTCCCCCCAGTGGCCGCCGGTGCTGACGGCGGTGCAGTCCGAGAAGAAATAGGCCCCCGTGCCGCTGCGCCACTTCTCCCCGTCAAAGCGGACGCCATTGTAGTCCGGCATCTCGTCCCCAGGGCCGAAGCTGGGCAGGCTGAACACCACAGGGTCCTCGTCCTGGGTCTCCCGGATGGAGAACAGGCAGCCGTTCTCCCAGAACAGCTCCTCCCCGTCGATGTAGCCCTGGTCCACCAGCTCCTGGTAGGTGCCCTCAACAGGCATCAGGCCGTGGTCCATGCCGAAGGCGTAGGCCACCGCCGAGCGCTCGCTCTCCGGCAGGGAGGTCTCCGACAGGTCCACCCCCAGCTCCGTGATGCCGTCATTCAGCCCCGGGTCCACTTCCCACAGATCGTTCAGCACGTCCCGGTACAGGCGGCACAGGTCGTTGAAGCCGTCCTCCAAAATACGGACCGCCGTCACCTCCCCGAACCGGGCCGGGTAGGACTCCAGCACCGTGCCGTCCCAGGTGACCTCCACCAGGGCGCCGGCCACGGGGGCCCAGTCCAGCAGGGCCATCTGCTCCTGGGTGTAGCCCTCGATGGTCAGATCCTCCACGCCGAAGATGTCCAGGGTGTACACGTCCCCGGCCCCGCCGCCCGCCTTGGCCAGGAGCGCCGGCTGGCCGCCTTCTCCGGCATCCACCAGCCGGAAGGTCTCCGTCACCTGGCCGGGCTCTGTCGTCTCTCCCCCGGTCTGGGTCTCCTCCGAGGGCGTGCCGCCGGGATCGCCCCCCTCACCGGCGGGGATATCGCCGCCGGCGCAGGCCGCCAGCAGGCAGGCGCAGAAGTACAGGCTCAAAAACAAACACCATTTTTTCATGAAAAACCGCCTCCTCTGCCTGTATAGTCGGCAAAGAAGGCGGTTTGGTTCCGGGAACCGGGAATTTTTCACATCGGCGTCGGAATCAAAAAGGTCCAGGGCGCGGTGACGATTGCCAGGGCCAGGGCGGCCCGGTGGGCCTCCCGGTCTGTGAGCCCAGCGGCACGCATGGGCTTTTTATCCAAATAGTAGATGCACACGCCGGCGATGGCCACGGCCGCCAAGGTCCAGAGGAAGGCCACCGGATGCGAAAAAGGGTCCCCCATGACGCCCTCCAGCCACTTCTGCCAGAAGGCGCGCCGGCGGCCGACGTTCATCTCCCACAGGATCAGCGCCAGAAGCAGCCAGGCCACTCCGGCGGCGTCAGCGGCAAAGCCCCGCCACCAGACCCGCCACCAGAGGTACCTCATCAGCCGCCCCTTGTCCCGCCGTCCCAGGGCCAGCAGGGCGCACAGCAGCACCGACGTGTCGATCAGCAGGTTGCCTGGCAAAATGAGGAGCCACACCTGGGGAAAGATCCACAGCAGCCACAGCGGCAGGATCATGTTGTAGAGCCGGATTTCACGTTTCTCCACAGCTGTGTCTCCTTCCCCATCTCACCAGGGCCCCCAGCAGGTTACCCGCCAGGGCGAACACGAACGCCACACCGGCCTGGAACAGGGCCGTATAATTGTAAATCAGGAATACGCAGGGCAGCGTCAGCACGCCGCAGGCCACTGGCAGCAGCAGGGCAACGCCGAACCGGCGGCCAGCGCTCCAGCCCACGGCCAGGCAGAAGAAGGGCAGCAGCAGATAGGGATAGAACAGCTGCGTCAGCACCGGGACGTCCGGCGGGTCCAGCAGTCTCAGCAGCAGCGGCAGCAGCACCTCCAACGCCCCGGCCAGCAGCAGATAGGGCTTCAACAGCCGCGCCTGCCAGACACCTCCGGCGGCCGGGCGGGCCAGCCCCAGCGCCCGGCGGATGGCGTCCAGCTCCGCCCGCCAGCGGAGATACCGCAGCAGCCAGACCACCAGGTACATCAGCCAGTAGATCCCCAGCAGCAGGAGCAGCCCCTGCCAGTTTGCCGGCGGCAGGCCGCATATCCAGCACACTCCTGCAAACAGGGCCGAGGAGCACAGCAGATGCGCCGCCGTCCGGGCCGCCACCGCGGTGCCCAGCCCCTCCATGGGCGGCACCGCCAGGCCAACCGAGGCCCCGAAGCCAAAGGCCAGTGCCAGCTCCAGGGCCAGCACCGCCGGGACAGGCCAGCCCAGGGTGTCCAGCACCCCACGGCGGACCAGCAGGGGATCCTCCGGCGGCACCGCAAGGCTGCCGCGCCAGGCCACAAACAGCAGCACGGCCCCAACGGCCAGCAGGCCGCACACCGCCGCCCACAGCAGCCGCTGCCGGTTCAGCGGCGTGAACATCCGGTTTTTCACAGTCCCAACACCTCCTTGATCCGCTTCACATACCGGCGGGAGGCCCAGCACACAGTCCCATCCGACAGCGTGATGCGGATGGTTCCGGTGAGCGTCAGATCCAGGGCCCTCACCTGGTTCAGATTGATGATCTCCGAGTGGGAGATGCGGGCAAACCGCAGCGCCGCCAGCCGCTCCTCCAGCTCGTACAGCCGCTGGCGGACGGTATAGAGGCCCGCCGCCGTCTGGGCCCGGACCTCCTTCTCCTCCCCATAGAACCGGAGGATGTCCGCCGGATCCAGCGGCGCCGCCTCCGCCCCCCGGAACCCCAGGATCTTCCCGCTCTCCTCTGCCAGGAGCCGGGCGGCCAGGGCCTCTACCTCCGGCGTGACCGCCGGGGCGCAGATTGTCACCCGGATATCCCTCCGCTCCGGATCCAGCACCACCTCTACCTCCACGGCCATCCCCCCCTTCAAGCCCAGTATAGGAGATTTCCGCTGAACCGTCCAGGGTTTCCTGACCATTGGCGCCCTGCGGGTGACAGGCGGTCAAAACTTGGGCTTGACATTTGGCGCGGCATCTGTATACTAAGCATTAGATTATTGATTTTAATATTTGCTTAGAAGGAGGTGCCGCCATGACACAGCGGGAACGGCAGATCCTGAACTGGATTGAGGAAAACCCCCTGATCTCTCAGCAGGAGCTGGCGGAGAAAGCCGGCATCACCCGGTCCTCCGTGGCAGTCCATATCTCCAACCTGATGAAAAAAGGGTGCATCTCCGGCAAGGGCTACATTGTCCAGACCGCGCCCTATGTAACCGTGGTGGGCGGGGTCAATATGGACATCGGCGGCTGGCCCTCCGAGGTGCCGGTGGGGCATGACTCCAATCCCGGCGCGGTGCGGATGAGCCTGGGGGGCGTGGGGCGGAACATCGCCCACAACATGAGCCTGCTGGGCCTGGACGTGCGCCTGGTCACAGTCTTCGGCGACGACCTGTATGCCCAGAAGATCGCCGCCAGCTGTGCCGAGCTGGGCATCGACATCTCCCAGTCCCCTGTCATCCCCGGGGCGCATACCTCCACCTACCTCTTCATCAATGACGAGAAGGGCGATATGCTGCTGGCGGTCAGCGATATGGAGATCTACCTCCGCCTGACCCCCCAGCTGCTGAGCCAGCGGCAGCGGCTTCTCTCCGGCAGCCAGGTGCTGGTGATTGACACCAATATCCCGGCGGAGAGCATCGCGTATCTGGCGGAGAACTGCCATGTGCCCATCTTCGCCGATCCGGTCTCCACCGCCAAGGCGGTAAAGCTGCGGCCGGTGCTGGGCAGGCTCCACACCCTCAAGCCCAACCGGATCGAGGCGGAGCTGCTCTCCGGCGTGGCCATTACCGACGAGGCCAGCCTGAACGCCGCTGCCGACGCCCTGCTGTCCACCGGCCTCCACCGGGTGTTCATCTCCCTGGGGGGCGACGGCGTGTTCGCCGCCGACCGGTCCGGTGCGCGGCTCCACCTGCCCATCCTGCCGGCGGAGATGGTAAACACCACTGGCTGCGGGGACGCCTTCATGGCGGCCATCACCTGGGCCTACCTCCAGGGCACGGATCTGGAGGGCACGGCGAAGGCGGGCCTCGCGGCCTCCGCCATCGCCATGGAGGGGGCGGAGACCATCAACCCCGCCATGGGTGAGGGCGCCCTCAAGCAGCGGGCCGGGCTGTAATACCGGCTGCATCCCGCCCCCTCCTCCCGCGAAAGCGGGCCGCCGGAGGCGTCCAAGCGTTTTGCCCCGCAAAACCTTGGGCGGGGCGGATTCATTTCGTCCCGCCTGCGTCAGATCGGGTTCCCGCAAAACGTCCCTGTTTTGCGGGCCGGGGGCGGAGACCATCAACCCTGCCATGGGTGAGGGTGCCCTCAAGCAGCGGGCCGGGCTGTAATGCCGGCCAATCCCTAAAACGAGGTCGTGTCCTATGTCAATTCCCTTTTGGCTGATCCAGCTTCTCGGTCTGGCGGGTTCTGTCATCGCCATTACCGCCCTGCAGAGCGGAAGCCGGAAGAAGCTCTTGTCCCTGCAGGCCCTCTGCTGTGTGCTCTGGGTTGTCCACTACAGTCTGCTGGGCGCCTATACCGGGGCCCTCATCAACAGCCTGGGGCTGGGGCGGGCCGCGGTCTGCTCCTTCAATGACCGCAAGTGGGCGAAGAGCCCCCTCTGGCTGGGCTTTTTCCTGATCTGCTACGCCGTGTCCCCGCTGCTGACCTGGGATGGCGCCTACTGCCTGCTGCTGGGAGGGGCCATGATGCTGACGACCGTGGCCCTGTGGGTCCACGATATGCGGCTGACCCGGCTGCTGTTTCTGCTGAATTCCCCTCTCGTGCTGCTGTATAACCTGATTGCCCGTTCGTACTCCTGTGCCGCCATCGAGGTGGTGGCGTTTTTGTCCTTCGCCGTTGCCGTCTGGCGCTTTGACATCCGCAGGCAGCCCTGCAACACCTGAATTCTGTAAGCATCAAAATCTAAACGGAGGTATTTGATATGAATTTGAATCGCTATCTGGACATCGCCCCTGAAGTGCAGAAGGCCCTGGACGAGGGCCGCCCTGTGGTGGCCCTGGAGTCCACCATCATCTCCCACGGCATGCCCTATCCCCAGAACGCGGAGACGGCCCTGAATGTGGAGAAGATCATCCGGGAGCACGGCGCCACCCCCGCCACCATCGCCGTTCTGGGCGGCCGGCTGAAGGCCGGACTCTCCCCTGAGGAGATCGACTACCTGGGCAAGACCGGCCCCGCCGTGGCCAAGGCCAGCCGCCGGGATCTGCCGGTGCTGGTGGCCGAGGGGCGTGACGGCGCCACCACCGTCACCACTACCATGATCATCGCCCACATGGCCGGCATCTCCGTGTTCGCCACCGGCGGCATCGGCGGCGTGCACCGGGGCGCTGAGACCACCATTGACATCTCCGCCGACCTGGAGGAGCTGGCCCACACCCCCGTCATGGTGGTCTGCGCCGGCGCCAAGTCCATCCTGGACCTGGGCCTGACCCTGGAGTATCTGGAGACCCACGGCGTGCCCGTCATCGGCTACGGCACCCGTGAACTGCCCGCCTTCTACACCCGGAAGAGCGGCTTTGCCGTGGACTACGAAATCGACACCCCGGCAGAGCTGGCCAAGGCCTTCTTCGTGAAGCAGGACATGGGCCTGGGCGGCGGTATGCTGGTGACCAATCCCATCCCGGAGGAGTTCTCCATGGACGCGGACGTCATCAATAAGGCCATCGACGAGGCTGTGGAGGAGGCCAAGGCCCAGGGCATCCACGGCAAGGAGACCACTCCCTTCCTGCTGGCCAAGATCAAGGATCTCACCGGCGGCGACTCCCTGGCCTCCAATATCCAGCTGGTGTACAACAACGCCAAGCTGGCGGCTGCCACCGCTGTGGAGCTCAGCAAGCTTGCCA
>CAMMCS010000104.1 GCA_946494635.1 uncultured Oscillibacter sp.
CGATGGCCTTGGAGAAGGTCAGGATCACCGCGGAGAGGATGGCCGGCAGCACCAGCGGCAGCGTGATCCTCCGCAGGATCATGGCCTTGCCGGCGCCCTGGATCTCACCCATCTCCTCCAGCTCCGAGTTGATGGAGTTCAGGGCCGCGGACACCAGCAGGTATGTATAGGCGTAGTAGTGCAGCGTCAGCACAATGATGATGGCGACAGGGCCGTATGCCAGCCACTCCGGCACGTCCAGCCCCAGGGATGCCATGAAGCCCGGCGCGCCGCCTAAGCGGGCGGTCTTGAACATGGAAAGCCACGCCTGGGACTTGCACCAGGAGGGGATCATGTAGGGGATGATCACCGCCAAGGAGAAAAACTTCTTGAACGGCAGGTCCGACCGCACCATCAGCCATGCCAGAACGGAGCCCAGCAGAATGGCGCACACGGAAACGCTGACGCCGATCACTAGGGAATTGAGCAGCGGCTTGATCAGCATGGACCAGGACAGCTCACTGGCCAGCAGCCGCTGCCAATAGTATAGAGTAAAATCGCCGGGCTTGCCGCCGCCCACGGTCCGGATATCCCGCTGGGCCAGCTCAAAGGTGGTGGCAATCATGTCCAGCAACGGAAGGACAATCAAATAAATCAGCAGAATCACGGCAATCAGGACGATGATATTATACGGGTTCGTCACCACCGCCTTGATCTGGTTCTTCAGCCGACGGCTTTTCGAGTACGTTTGCTCCTGCGCTTTCATCTTCTTCTCGCACCCTCTCTCCTTCAAAACATCGGTGATGCCCGAAAACTTTCGCAAGCGTTTTCGTTCATCTACACTTCACAATCTAACATTCGTTTGCGGCTTTGTCAATTATTTGCCGCACATTTCACGAAATGCTCAATTATTTCGAGAAAAAATTAGTTATATTTACATGTATTTTTCCTATGCGGGCTGTCTTTTCGCTTTTTCAACCGCAATCGTTTGCCGCTCAAGAATCATTTTTTACCAAGTCCAGCGGCGGCAGCAGATCCAACAGCTCCGGAAATGTATCGATCACCGCGTCCGGCCGGTTTTCCTCCGTAAATTCCACCGGATGCTTTTTCTCCGGCGAGCGGAAAATGATATTGCACCCTACGCCGGCCGCCTTGGCACCTGGAATATCGCGTTTGACATTGTCTGCCACAGAAACGCAGTCCGCCAGCTCCACGCCCAGCTCCTGCGCTGCGATCCGGTAAATCCCCGCGTCAGGCTTGCGCAGATGGCAGACAGAGGAGAGCACCACGCTGTCAAAATAGCCGTCCAGCCGGTCTTCCTCCAGCCAATCCGGCACCTCATGCTCACCGATCAGATTGGAGACGATCCCCAGGCGATATCCCCTCTCGTGCAAGGTTTTGAGGACTTCGGCGCCTCCATCGACCACCACTCTCCTACCCTGGGACTGGCGGTACTCATACGACAGCTCATGGCACACCTGGGCAATGCGCACAGCATCGTAATCCGGCAGGAGCCATCTGCACCAGAGCTCCTGGTCTCCGGCTTCCCGGTTCTCTCCCAGGGCCCAGCGGCGGTAGACCTCATATCGCTCGTCCACCAGCTGATAGAATCTCTCCGTTGACAGAGGCGTCCCTGCCAGCTCCGCCATTTTTCGCCTGGCGTGCCGCATGTACGGCTCATCATCCAATGCGATCCGCAGCGTGCCGCCCAAATCGAACAGCACCGCTTGATAGCGCCGTTGCAGTTCCATCCTTCTTCCTCCCCTTCTGTAATTTTGCGGGGTCATGGCTGCTTTTTCAGCAAATGATCCCCGAATTTTCGCAAACGTTTTCAGTCCTTTGTATTTATTTTATTTTTCAAATACCGCATTTGTCAAGAGTGGAAGATGCCAAAACGTCAGCTGATTTTTTGCCCATTTCACCAAAGTAGGGAAATATTCCGTCTCTTCTTGACTTCTTTACAAAAATTATATATAGTGGCATTTGTAAAGAGCCGGCCTCTTCTGGCCCTATTTTATTTTTCTTGACTTGAAAACGTTTGCGACTCAGTCCGGATCTTAGGAAGGAATGTGTATGATGGAAGAATTTCTGTTTGACCCCCATACCCACACGGCAGAAACCAGCAAATGCGGCCATCTGCCAGCGGCCGAAGTGGTGGACCGCTATGTACGCCACGGTTTTTCCGGTCTGGTGGTGACGGACCACCTGCATCCGGAATACCTCTCCCGGATTGACACGGATCACGACTGGAACGCCGTCTGTGACCACTATCTCTCCGGCTACCATGCTTCCAAAAAGCGGGGTGATGAGGTGGGCTTCCAGGTGCTTTTGGGGGCGGAGCTTCGGTTCCCGGAAAATGACAACGATTATCTGGTCTACGGCATCGACGAAAACTGGCTGCGGTCCAACCCCTATATCTGCTGCATGAGCGCCCAGGAGTTTTTTGACAAATACCACGACCAGGTCCTGATCATCCACGCCCATCCCTTCCGGAAGGGCAGCGCCCCTGTGCAGGAGACCGCAGTTCATGGCGCGGAGATCATCAATGGCAATCCGCGCCACGAAAACAACAACGACCTGGCGCTGGCCCTGTGCCGCCGGCACCCGGAATATTACCGCCTGGCCGGGTCTGACACCCACCGGGCCGGGGACGAGGCACAGGCCGGCGTCCTTCTGCCGGAAAAGCCCAAGGACTCCTTTGCCTACAAGCATCTGATCGAAACCCGGCGGTTCCGTCTCTGGAGCCCGTCATTCCAGTCCTATGTGGACGCGGATGAAGAAATGAGAAAGGAGGAACTGAAATGAGTCAGTTCGATTCCCTGATTATCGGCGAGGTGGCGCAGGACACCAATGTGGATTATGACGGTACCACCGTACAGGCCGTCGGCGGCGCTGTGTACTATTCCGGCTTCGCCGCCGCCAACATCGGCCACAAAACCGCCGTCCTGCCTAAGGCGGACACCAGCCAAATCGACATGGCCGCGGCCTTTGCCCCCGCCCCCAACGTGACCGTCTATCCCCTGCACAGCAAGACCTCCTTTGTCACCAAAAACGTCTACCACACCCCGGACCGGGAGCGGCGGACCTCCACCGTGGACAGCATGATCGAGCCCTATCGGCCTGAGGAGGTGCCTGCCATTGACGCGGCCATCTGGCATCTTGCGGGCCTGGTGGGCGGCGACATTCCCAACGAGATGATCCCATTCGCCGCCAAGCATGCCATGGTGGCCATCGACGTGCAGACCATGCTCCGCTGTGTGGAAAACGGCGGCATGGTCTACCACGACTGGGCGGAAAAAAAGGAGCTGCTGCCCTACGTCCGCTTCCTGAAGACCGACGCGGCGGAGGCAGAGATCCTCACAGGCCTTACGGACCGGGCGGAGGCCGCCAAGGTCCTGTACAGCTGGGGCGCAAAGGAGATTCTGATTACCCACAACACAGAGGTGCTGGTCTACGACGGCCATGAGATCTATACCTGCCCCATCAAGGCCCGGAACCTGTCCGGACGCACCGGTCGGGGCGATACCACCTTTGCCGGCTACATCAACGAACGGCTGACCAACGACATTCCCACCTCCCTCCGGTTCGCCACCGCCCTGGTCTCCCTGAAGATGGAGACGCCGGGGCCTTTCCGCGGCACCCGCCAGGATGTGCAGGATTACCTGCGGGAGTTCTATTGAATCGTATCCTTCCGTATGGACGCCCCTCCCGGAGTTCCGGGAGGGGCGCATCCTTTTGTGATCTGTGCCGCAATGGGTTCCGAACGGCATAAAATTCATATTGACGCAGGCGGATTTTGGAAATAAAATAGTATCATATGACCCTGCCGCCCTGCGCGGGATCTCACCGGAGCCGGCTCCAGATGATCGGCCGGCTTCCGCGCAGTTGGGCCGCACGTTTATGAGAGATGATTTGATGAAACTCCGCAGATTCTGTACCCGCTACCGGCTGCAGATCTCCTACCTGTTCTTCGGCGGTCTTACGACGCTGGTCAACTACGGGTGCTTTGGCGTCCTGCTCCACTTCTGCGGACCGTCTGCTGCCCTGGCCGCGAATGTGGCTGCTTTTTTCGCGGCCACGGCCTTTGCCTATGTCACAAATAAAGTATGGGTCTTCCGGCAGCGGGGCTGGCAGCTGCGTTCCGTCATGCGGGAGGCGGCCTCCTTCCTGGCGGCGCGGGTCTTCTCCTTTTGCCTGGAGGAGGCCGGCCTGTTTGTGGCAGTCCACCCGCTGGACGCGGGCTCCTATACCTTTTGCGGGATCAACGGCATCATGGTCGCGAAGGTGCTGCTGTCCGTAATCGCGGTTATTATGAACTACTGGGTTTCCCGGTATTGGATTTTTCGCAAAGGACGTGGAGATCCGTCATGAGTCAAAAACGAGTTCTGCTGATCATTCCGGCATACAATGAGGAGAGAAATATCGAGAAGACCATCGGCCAGATCCTGAGCTTCCCGCCTCAGGAGGGGTTTTCCCTTGATTACCTGGTCATCAACGACGGGTCCAGGGACCGGACCGGCCAGATCTGCCATCAGCACGGCTATCCCTGCGTGGATCTGGTGCAGAACCTGGGAATCGGCGGCGCCGTCCAGACCGGCTACCTCTTCGCGGCGCGGCAGGGATACGACGTCGCCGTGCAGTTTGACGGCGATGGGCAGCATGATATCGGTTCCCTGAACACCCTGGTAGCTCCGATCCTGAGCGGTGACGCGGACTTCTGCGTGGGATCCCGGTTTATGGACGGGACAAGCCAGTTCAAGTCCACCGCCCTGCGCCAGGCGGGCATCCGCTACCTCTCCGCCCTGCTGCGGCTGCTCAGGCGGCTGCGCATCTCCGATCCCACCTCCGGATTCCGGGCGGCAGGTGCCTCCGCCATCGCCTACCTGGCTGAGCATTATCCTGTGGACTACCCAGAGCCGGAATCCCTGATCCTGCTGGACAAGCGGGGCTTCCGCATCACAGAGGTGCCCGTCAACATGTTCGCCCGGAACGCCGGAAAGTCCTCTATCGACTGGAAGCGGTCCATTTATTATATGTTTAAAGTCTCCCTGGCCATGCTCTGCGCCTGTATGGGAGAGGAGGAGTGAGCTCATCATGCCGTTTGTCCTTCGGATCGAGATGCTGGTCCTTGCCACCGTGGTCCTGTTTACGGTCTTTCTCGCCATCCGGCAGCGCAAGCTTTTGGT
Source organism: uncultured Oscillibacter sp. (assembly GCA_946494635.1). Classification (GTDB taxonomy): domain Bacteria; phylum Bacillota; class Clostridia; order Oscillospirales; family Oscillospiraceae; genus Oscillibacter. The sequence goes on from CAMMCS010000104.1 coordinate 5,166, forward strand.
GCGCTTTGCGCTGATCTGGCTGGTAATTGCTGTGGGCATGGTCTTTGCAGCCCTCTGCCCCGCTTTTGTTATCTGGCTCTGCGGCGTCGTCCACATCGAGCAGGCGTCGAACCTGATCTATCTGCTGGGCCTTCTGGTCCTGCTGTTCCTCTCCCTCGGCCAGACTGTGCTGCTGTCCAAGCAGTCGGATCAGATCAAGCGGCTCACCCAGTTTATCTCCCTGGAGCAGTTCCGGCGGATGTGTGAGGAGCGGGATCATGGAGATCGCTGATCGGGCCGGGCGCCGCTTCTGGCGTGAAAACTGGCTGCTGGTTCTGGTTCTGGCGCTGTTGTTTCTGGAGCGGGCCGCCGCCCTGTGGACCCTGGGGGCGGAATACACCCTGGCCAGTGACGATCTCAGCTATGTCAAAAGCGGTATCTACTTTGCTCAAAACGGGGTCATCACCATGCATGGCACCACGCCCAGCGCCCAGATTATGCCGGGCATGACCTGGCTGATCGGGCTCTTTGCCGCGCTGTTCGGCGAGGGCGGCCACGCCCTTTGGCTGGCTCTGAAGCTGCTGTGGATTTCCATGGGCACTGCCACCGGCTGGTTCCTGTTCAAAAGCGTCACGCTTTTTGCGCCCAAATGGTGCGGGGCCGTGGCCTGCCTGCCCCTCTTCGGCGCGGATTTTGTCTGGACGGATAACCTTATCCTGACGGAGACGCCCTTCATCCTGTGCCTCTCCGCCATGCTGTACTACACGTTTCTCCTGGGCCGGGAACGCAGCCGCCGGGCCTTTGCAGGCTGTGCCGTCTCCTATCTGGCGGCCATCCTGCTGAAGGCGAATATCGCCGTCTATCCCCTGTTTGCACTGGGCTATCTGCTGGCTGTGAAATATCCCTTCAAGCGGCTGCTGAAGCAGGGGCTGATCCTGGCCTGCCTCGTCCTGTGCTTTCTGGTGCCGTGGGCGGTCCGCAATTATGTGCAGTTCCGCGCCTTCGTGCCTCTGACCTACGGGGCCGGCAATCCCACGCTTCTTGGAACCTATCAGGGATACGGCTATCCCGCTGACGAGGAGCTGGACTATGCCTCCAATGTGGACGAGCCCTTCCGGGAGACATATGCCGCGTACTTTGACGAAAATGGGGAGATCCCTGAGCGGTATCAGAAGTACCTCTCTCTCCAGCACGATGGAATGAAGGCCTCTTACCGCCTGGAGGAATGGGCCAGCCGGGATCTGAAAAGCCTGATCGTCTCCTACGGCTTCCTGAAGCCCCTCGAAATTGTAAGAGGCACCTTTTACTGGGAGCGGGTGTTCAACATCCCCGGAACCTGGGTGCAGGAGGCGCAGGATCTGAACCTGCTGCTCTGCGCACTGGCCGCCGCAGCCTCCCTGCTCTTCCGGAAGCACCGGGCCCAGTGCCTGTACCTCATCATCCTCTATGGGGGGAACGTCTATATCTACGCCATGACCTATGCCTTCGGGCGGTACAGCATCGGCCTGATGCCCATGCGGTGTATTCTGGTGGGCCTGGGTGCCTCCGCCCTGGTCGGCGGCATCCGCCGCCTGCTGAACCGGAGGGCCCTCCCCGCCGGATAAGCTCCACCTTTTGCGGGAGCCCGTTTTCGCCGCACCCCGCGATCATTGCAAACGAGGAAAGAGATGCCGTTGCGGCATCTCTTTTTTTGTCTCCAAATGGAGACAGGAGTAAAAAAATATATTATGATAAAACTGGGAACGCGAGTAAGCGCCAAATCTCGGCAGGCAGACGGCAAGGAGGATCTGC
>CAMMCS010000105.1 GCA_946494635.1 uncultured Oscillibacter sp.
TATACTTGTTGGCCCGCTGGATCACCTTGAACACCTCGTCCAGGGCCTTGTGGGGAGCGAAGGACTCCATGTCCTGCTCATAGTCGAACCGGAGACCCGCGGCCTTGCTCACCAGATCCAGGTCAAAGAGGGCCGGGTCGTTGGGATCGTCAAATCCGAAGCACATCGTGGATTCCCGGGTCGCGGAGGACTGGGCTGCCTTTTTTTCCATCTCCACGGCGCCGCAGCCGGCGGGCAGCTGTCCGCCGAAGTACTTCTGCACCATGGCGGTGGTGCGGGAGAGGAGGTTGCCCAGGTCGTTGGCCAGGTCCGTGTTGATGGTCTGGATCAGCAGCTCGTTGGAGAAGTTGCCGTCGGAGCCGAAGGGGAACGTCCGCATCAGGAAGAACCGCAGGGCGTCCACGCCGAACTTCTCCGCCAGGATATAGGGATCCACCACGTTGCCCTTGGACTTGGACATCTTGCCGCCGTCCAGCAGCAGCCAGCCGTGGCCGAACACATGCTTGGGCAGGGGCAGCTCCATGCTCATCAGCATGGCCGGCCAGATGATGGAGTGGAAGCGCACGATCTCCTTGCCCACGATGTGGACGTCCGCCGGCCAGTAGTGGTCGTAGTCGTGGTATTTGTCGTTCATGAAGCCCAGGGCGGTGGTGTAGTTGAACAGGGCGTCCACCCACACATACACCACATGGCCCGGGTCAAAGTCCACCGGGATGCCCCAGGTGAAGGAGGTGCGGGAGACGCACAGATCCTCCAGACCGGGGTCGATGAAGTTCTTCACCATCTCGTTGACCCGGCTGCGGGGCTGGAGGAAGTCGGTGTTCTCCAGCAGGTCCCGGATGCGGTCGGCGTACTTGCTCAGGCGGAAGAAATAGGCCTCCTCCTCCGCGTCCTGGACCTCCCGGCCGCAGTCGGGGCATTTGCCGTCCACCAGCTGGCTCTCGGTCCAGAAGGACTCGCAGGGGGTGCAGTACTTGCCCTTGTAGGTGCCCTTGTAGATGTCGCCCTTCTCATACATCTTCTTGAAGATCTTCTGGACGCTCTCCACATGGTAGTCGTCCGTGGTGCGGATGAACCGGTCGTTGGAAATGTTCATCAGCTTCCACAGGTCCTTGACGCCCCGGTTCCCCTCCACGATGTTGTCCACAAACGCCTTGGGGCTGACGCCGGCCTCCTTGGCCTTGGCCTCGATCTTCTGGCCGTGCTCGTCCGTGCCGGTGAGGAACATGACGTCCTCACCCCGGAGACGGTGGTAGCGGGCCAGGGTGTCCGTGGCCACGGTGCAGTAGGTGTGGCCGATGTGGAGCTTGTCCGAGGGGTAATAGATGGGGGTGGTGATATAGAACTTCTTCTTTTCCATAGGTGTTCTCCTTTATAAACGGCCGCTCCGAATGGAAGAGGGCCGGTATTTGCCTGAATCTTTATTATAGTTGGAACGATTGGAAAATACAAGTGGAGAAACCAAAAAGCGGCCGTTTTCAGCCCTGACGGCACAGAAAGATGCCGTCTTAACCACAAGTTGTTTTACAAAGCCGGCCGGCAATGCTATGCTGGACAGGAGGTGATATGATGGAGCCCAGGACATTCGGCCCGTATCTGCGGAATCTGCGCACCCGGCGGGGCCTGACCCAGGAACAGCTGGCCCGGCAGCTGCATGTCTCCGGCGCCGCTGTCAGCAAGTGGGAAAACGGAAAATGCCTGCCGGACCTGGCAAAGCTGGAGGCTCTGGCGGAGGTTTTGCAGGTCAGCGTGTCAGAGCTGATGCAGTGCGGCGGGGGCGGGGAGGCCGTCTCTCTGCGCCAGATCCCGGCGGCGACGGCTTTCCCCAACGCGGAACGGCCTCGGCGGCAGGCCCTTGGAGTGGCCGCCCTCCTGATTTTCACGGTACTGGTGATTTTCCTTCAGTATTTTCCCCTCCACCGGGTGATCCAGGTCTGGCAGCCCAGCTGGTTCGAGACGGGGGAGATCTCCCTGCTGGCCCATGTGGGCTCCCGGGAGGACCGGCAGACCGCCCGGCCGGCGCTGGACCTGGCGGAGCAGGCGTTTTCCGCCCTGGGCCTAACCCGGGAGGAAGCTGCGGCCCGCTACGGCGAATTGAGCCGCTACTGCTTCCCGCGGGACGTCTATCCAGGGGTCGTCCGGGAGGAACACCACCTGGATTTGTGGTCCGCCCACTTCTCCGGCGGTCAAGGCCAGATGTGGGTGTACTATTCCCAGGAGGGATATGACGCGGCAGGGAACTGCACAACCGGAAGCTGGCGCGTCCCCTCTCTCTGGTACCTGGAACAGGCCGAGACAGGGGAGTGGACGGTCATTGGTATCAAGGAACACCCGTAGCCCGGCGGCCCAACGATTCCCGGGAGAATACTCCATTCCGGGCCGATGAGGGCATCGGCCCCTACGGGAATGCTGTAGAATCCGGCGGAAATCGGGCAGGCGGACACATAGGTCCGCCCCTACAGGTGTTGATCTGGGCCGCCCCTGCCACCCAGGCAGCGCGTAGCAGCTGCGCAGCCGTTGGCGGCTCTGCCGCTTACGGCTGCGGCGTACCCCTTGCGGGTAAAGCGGAACGCGCGGAAGGAGGAACCAGTGGAACACTGGTGACGGAAATGCTGGGAGCGCCGCAGCGCGAGACAGTAAAAGAGAATCTGGTCAAATGCGTCCTTGCACCCCAACGCCCTCCGCACCATCCGTCACGGGACGGCAGTTGCAAACTCGCAGAAGATTATAGCGTGCCCGAAGGCCAGGCGAAATCGGAGCAGGCACCGATACGCCGACCCCCGTCGCGCGCGGAGGCACGAAGGTGCCGGAGCGCGCCAAGCGCCTTTTTCTCTTCCACCGGGCGCGGCGCATTCTCTTTTTTGCGCAGCCAAAAAGAGAATGGGGGGCGCATTGGGACAAGCCGCCATCGCGGCTGAATCTATCTGGCGGTTAATAACCGCCCCTACGGCCTCCAAAGGGTCCTGGGCCGGAAACCGGACGGGCGGACACATAGGTCCGCTCCTACACCCCGCCGGAGGCCCGGCAAAACCAAGCAGACCGATGAGGGCAGAAGGTGAATTGCCTCGCAGGGGCAAGAGAAGCCACCCTGGGGTGTCGGCCCCCACACCCCCGCCGAGGTGCCCGGCGGTCAAAGAGAACCCGTCTCACATCCCCTTTGGGGATTGTATTTTCCCGGGAAATCCGATACAATATGGACGCTGTATCATCCGTATTGCAAAGGAGGATCCCCATGAGACTGGTATCCTGGAACGTCAACGGCCTGCGGGCCTGCCTGGGAAAGGGCTTTCTGGACTTCTGCGCCGTGGCCGACGCGGACATCATCTGCCTGCAGGAGACAAAGATGCGCCCGGAACAGGCGGAGTTCGACCTGCCGGGCTATCACCGCTACTGGAACAGCGCCGACAAGGCCGGCTACTCCGGCACGGCGGTCTTTACCCGGCAGGAGCCGCTGAACGTCACCTACGACTTCGGCATCGACGAGCACCGCCATGAGGGCCGGGTCATCACGGCGGAGTACCCGGGCTTCTACCTGGTGTGCTGCTACACCCCCAACTCCAAGGATCAGCTGGCCCGGCTGGACTACCGCATGGCCTGGGAGGACGATATCCGGGAGTATCTGCTGGAGCTGGACGCCAAGAAGCCTGTGGTGTACTGCGGGGACCTGAACGTGGCCCATGAGGAAATCGACATCAAGAACCCCGGGCCCAACCGCCGGAACCCCGGCTTCACCGACGAGGAGCGGGAAAAGATGACACAGCTGCTGGACAGCGGGTTTGTGGACACCTTCCGGTACCTGTACCCAGACAAGACCGGGGCCTACTCCTGGTGGAGCTACCGCTTCAATGCCCGGAAGAACAACGCCGGGTGGCGGATCGACTACTTCATCGTATCGGAGGGGTTGAAGGGCAAGATCCAAAACGCCGACATCTGGAGCGAGGTTCTGGGCAGCGACCACTGCCCGGTGGTGCTGGAGCTGGATGCTTGATGCAGGCACGGCGGACATCCCGCCAGTACGGCCCTCACGGGCCTGATAAAGTTAAGGAGTGATACCCATGGCAGAAGCAATGAAATGCGGTCAGGAGTCCTTTGAGGTCCATCTGCCCCCCGCGCTGATTGCGGCGGAGCTGGAGCCCAACCAGGTGGACCTGCCCCGGCGGACCGCGGCGGAGCATATCCGCTGGGCGCTGGATCATCCCATCGACTCCGCGCCGCTGAAATCACTGGTGAAATCCGGGGACAGGGTGTGCCTGGTCATCTCTGACGTAACCCGCCGCTGGCAGGCCCCGGATACCTACCTTCCCATTCTCGTGGCGGAGCTGGAGGCGGCCGGCGTCCGGGATGAGGATATCCTGATCCTCTCCGCCACCGGCACCCATCGCCAACAGACGGAGGAGGAGAAGATCGGCCTTGTGACAAAGGCCGTTTACGACCGGATTCAGGTGGTGGACCACGTCTGCACAGATCAGGAGAACCTGGCCTATGTGGGCACCACCAGCTACGGCACGCCGGTGTGGCTGGACAAGCGGGCCCTGGCCTGTGATAAGGTGATCCTCACCGGCGGTGTGGTGTATCACTTCATGGCAGGGTTCGGCGGCGGGCGCAAAAGCGTCCTGCCGGGCATCGCCGGGCGGGAAACCATCATGAAAAACCACAATCTTGCCCTGAACCCCGGGATCGGCAGCGGCTCCAACCCCCATGTCCGCAGCGCCAACATGTGCGCTGACAACCCGGTTCACGCGGACATGATGGAGGCCTGCTCCATGGTCAACCCCGCCTTTTTGCTGAACGTGGTGGTGAACGACCAGCAGGAGATCATCGCCGCCTTTGCCGGCAACTGGGTCACCGCCCACCGGGCGGCCTGCGGCCTGGTGGACCGGATGTACGGCGTGCCCGTGAAGGAAAAGACGCCCCTGGTGATCGCCAGCGCCGGCGGATATCCGAAGGATCTGAACTTCTACCAGACCATCAAGACCCTCTCCAACGCGCTGGAGGTGGTGGAGGACCGCGGCACCATCATCCTGGTCACCCAGTCTGAGGAGGGCTTCGGCAGTGAGGACACCCAGCGCCAGATCGCCGGCTTCGCCACCATGGAGGAGCGGGAGCGGGACCTGCGGGAAAACTTCTCCATCGGCGCCTTTATCGGCTATCTCTTTGCCGAGAGCGCAGAGAAATACCATGTGATCGCTGTCACTGCCATGTCCCAGGCTGATTTCGGCACCGCAAAGATCCATGTGGTCAAGACCCTGGACGAGGCGCTGGCACTGTCCCGCCAGCTCAACGGCGGCAGGGACCTGCGGGCCACGCTGCTGCCCCACGGGGCCAACACCCTTCCGAAATTCGCGTAAGTCTCCCCCAAATTGATCAGGGCCGCCTCAGGGCGGCCCTTCAGTCTGTCGATAAACCCGGAGATCCAAGAAAACGGGAAGGAAGATAGCTACGAAAGACTGCGCCCGCAGGCGCGATTCGGAGCGCAACCGCCGCAAAGCGGCGGCACTTAGCGCGGAGATAACCCAGGAAGGGTGTCTTTCGTTTTCAATCAACCGTTTTTCAGAACTTTCCGAAGTTCTGAAAAACGCGAGCAGCTTGGCGAAAAGACTTTTTCGACAAGCTGCAGGGCCGCCTCAGGGCGGCCCTTTTTCACATTTACAAGTCCGTCCTCCGCGGCGCCCCCTCTGACACGGGCGCCTTCAGCTCAGCAGGGCGTTGATCTCCTCGATCTCCAGATCCTGGAGGGCCCAGTTGATGCCGTAGCCTACCACTTTGCTGAGATCCCGCACCTGCTGGTCGATATCCCGGGTGGTGACCATGAAAGTCCCGTGATCCCGCAGGCGTTCCTCATCCACCCGTTCCACGCCGGACTCCTCCAGCAGGTCCGCCGCCAGGGTGGCGGCATCCACCACCGTGGGAATCCCCAGGGCAAACACCGGCACGCCCAGGGTCTCCCGGTTCAGCGCCTCCCGGTGGTTGCCAACGCCGGAGCCGGGAATGATGCCCGTGTCGCTGAGCTGCACCGTGGCGCACACCCGCCCGCGCCGGCGGGAGGCCAGCGCGTCGATGGCCAGCACCATATCGGGCTTTACCTCCGCCACCAGGCCCCGGACCGCCTCGGCGGACTCCACGCCGGTGGTGCCCAGCACGCCGGCGCGGAAGGCTGAGACCGGCCGGAATCCGGCAAACTGCCTGGGCATGGCGGAGATCAGGTGCCGGGTGATCAGCACGCTGTCCAGGGCCAGGGGGCCTACGGCGTCCGGCGTCATGGCGGCATTTCCAAGCCCCACTACCAGGGCGGAGCCCTCCGGCGGCAGCAGGGCTTTCAGCTCCGTGCCCACCGCCCGGACAGCCCGCTCAAAAAAGTCCGTTTTCCGCTGCCAGAAGGCTGAGAGGTCAATGGTGAAGTAGCTGCCCTGAGGCTTGCCCAACGCCTCTTCCCCCCGGTGGTCCAGGATATCCACCCGGGTGACAGGATAGCCCTCCAGCTTCCGTTTGGTGGCTTTCACCCCCATGAGGCGGGTGGTCCGCTCCGCGGACTCCTGCCAGAGCTCCCGGGCCTCCAGGGCCAGATCCGTGCGCTTTACAAACAATTCATGCCGCCTCCTGAACACAAAATCTAGTGGTCTGCTCCCTAGGTTTTGCGCTCCTCCACACAATATACAAATCCTGCACGAAAAATTAAAAAAAAGACTTGCTTTTTCATCCATTCCCTGTTAAAATATCATTCTGCATGGTGGGAACGGATTCCCACACCAGAAATTTCTGCCTAAGGAGGTGTTTGGTTTGCCGAATATCAAGTCTGCCAAGAAGCGTGTTTTGATCGCCGAGGTGCGCAACGCCCGCAACAAGGCCACGAAGTCCGAACTGAAGACCGCCATCAAGAAGTTCGAGGCTGCTGCCGCAGAAGG
>CAMMCS010000106.1 GCA_946494635.1 uncultured Oscillibacter sp.
CACCCGGCCGGGGCCGTAGTCGTGGACGATCAGGTCGTGGATGCCCAGGATGGTGGTGTGGGCCATCACCAGATCCCGGATGCGCTGGACAAACTCATGGGTGGGCGGCGTACCCAGCAGGGGGTCCAGCGTGTCCCGCACCGCGTTGATGCCGGACCAGAGAATAAAGGCCGCCACCAGCACACCGCACCAGCCGTCGATCTTCAGCCCCGTGAAACGGCCCACCAGCGTGGCGATCAGCACCGCGGCGGTGGCCACACTGTCGCTGAGGGAGTCCATGGCCGTGGCCTCCATGGCGGGAGAGCCCAGCTTCTTCCCCAGCCGCCGGTTGTAGAGGAACATATACAGCTTCACCAGAATGGACGCGCAGAGGATCGCAAAGATCAGCGGGCTGGAGTCCACCGGCTCCGGATGCAGGATCTTCTCAATGGACGTCTTCCCAAGTTCCAGGCCCATCAGCAGGATCAGAACCGATACCGCCAGGCCCGAGACGTACTCCATCCGCCCGTGGCCGAAGGGGTGTTCGGAGTCCGGCTTCTGCCCCGCCAGCTGAAAACCCACCAGCGTCACGAAGGAGGACCCGGCGTCCGACAGGTTGTTGAAGGCGTCCGCCGTGATGGCGATGGACCCGGACAGGGTGCCCGCCAGGAACTTCCCGGCAAACAGCAGCACATTCAGGCAGATGCCCACGATCCCGCAGAGGACGCCGTAGGCCCTGCGGGTCTCTGGCTCTCCCCGGGCCGGATCCGGTTTGATAAACAGCCGTGCCAGCAGTGAGATCACGGCAGATTCCTCCCTTTCCATGGGGCATTGGCCCCGGAATATGTCACCGGCCGGCAGCGCCGGCCAGGAAAATGCCGCCTTCCGGCGGCACCATGCAGCGGGATGCGAAAACGCAGGGGCTCACGCCCGCTTTCCCGGGATCACCAGCTTCATGTGGCAGCACAGGTCGTCCAGATCCCGGTCCGTGGCCGCGGGGATGCGCAGCTTGGCGCCGCAGTCCCGGCAGATGAGGTCCACGGCGCTGCGGCGGATCTCCATGCCGTACCGCTTGCTGCCGCAGGCGCAGGTGATGCCCTCCGGCCGGGAGGCGATGTCCTTCAGCTCCGACAGGATCTCATACATGATGACGTTGTCCACGAAGGCCTCTTCCCCGTCCTCCTGCTGCTGGTGCTCCTTTTCCGCCAGCACCGCCAGGTCCCGCAGGTTCTTCTCCACCGTGCCCTCCGGGCCGATGAAGCAGCAGAACTGCTTGGTCTTTGCGCAGCCCAGGGCCGTGGCGCCGCGGAGCACCCGCTCCGGCGGGCAGTGGGCCTCGTGGGTCTCCCCGCAGATGCCGCAGGGGACGTAGATGTGGTACTCCGTCCCGTCGAACGCCACCTTCAGGGCGGACTTGCCGCAGGCGCACTCCACCTCCGCGTTGGAGGCCTCCAGCGCAAAGACAGACCGGGTCCCCATGACGGTCTTGCCGCACTGGGGGCACAGGTATCCGAATGTCCGCATCTCTTCACTCATGGTATGCGCCTCCTGGCTTGGTTGTTTCCATTAGATGAAGATTATACCACCCCGGAGAACGGTTGTACAGAGGGTTTTTGAACATTAGCAGAGGCTAACCGCCGGTTTTCCCTGAAAAGAGGGCTGTTCAAGTCGTTTTTTCTGTGCTATGATGAGCAAAAGGAGGGAGCTGTATGGGACTTCCCTGGTATCTGAATCCCCTTTGGGAATGGGATCTGCACGACAGGCTGGATATGCTGGAGGGTTCCTCCAGCAGCTCCCGGGCTGACGATCAACGGCAGGACAAGGAGATCGAGCGGCTGAAAACGCGGGTCACCGAACTGGAAAACCAGCTGCTGGCGCTGGAAAAAATTCTGGCAGACCAGGGTCTGTTGCCTCCGGCGCCGGAGCCTCCGGAGGCAAAGAACACCCCCAAGCGTCCGCCGGATGCCCCCGCCATATTCCCTGCCCGGACAGAGGAGGTCATCGCCTGCCCCCGGTGCGGCCGCCGCCAGAAGGGCAATCGGAACGCCTGCTATGCCTGCGGATTGTCTTTTCAATATGAGAATGCCTGATGGCAGGAGGTTTTTATGTTTCTGCTGTCCTGGATTATGTTCGGTGCCCTTTGCTCCATTATGAGCCGTCATAAGGGGTATTCTGCGGCAATCGGTGTGATTGCCGGTGTCGTCGGGGGAATCTTTGGCCTGGTCTTTATTCTGGTCCTGCCGGACCGCATACAGGAGCAGGAAGATTTCATCCAGCGGGACCAGGAACTGTCCTCTCTACGTCAGCGAGTGGCGGCACTGGAGCGTATGCAGCAATCCTCAGAAGAGCCTGTTTCCCTTGTGAAGCCAGTCCCCCCTATGCCTGCCGCCCCACCGGACACCCCTGCCGTCTTTCCTGCCCGGACAGAGGAGGTCATCGCCTGCCCCCGCTGCGGGCGGCGCCAGAAAGGCAACCGGAACGCCTGCTATGCCTGCGGATTGCCCTTCCAGTATGAAAATGGATAAGTACAGGAGGTGCCGCCATGATTGCTCTTCTGGATATTGACGCTACTGACGCCTCGATCCTCTCCCTCCTGATCGTCATGACCTGGGCAGTTATCAGCTTTTTCTGCGGCCGGTATGGCCGGGAAAAGGGTTACTCGTTCTGGCTCTGTTTCCTGCTGTGCCTGTTGGGGCAGCTGATCGGTCTGCTGGCGGTGCTCCTGCTGCCGGATCTCGCACGCATCCAGGCGGACGCCGCAGGACGCGCCCGCGGCCAGGAGCTGGAAATCGCCGCTCTGAAACGTCGGCTTTCCGCCCTGGAGAATGCAGATGCAGTACACGCTCCCTCTTCGCAGGAATCGTTCGGTCCCGCAGCCTCTGATGCCGCCCCGCCGGACACCCCCGCCGTCTTTCCCGCCCGGACAGAGGAGGTCATCGCCTGTCCCCGGTGCGGCCGCCGCCAGAAGGGCGGCCGGGACGCCTGTTACGCCTGCGGGCTGCCGTTTCGATATGAACATGAATGACCTTTCAGAGGCCCGGCTTCCGCCGGGCCTCATATTTTTGCCTCTTTGGGACAATCTAACCACGAAAACTCTCTTCAATTGCGAGGTGGCGCACCATGAACGACAAGCGTCTGGGCCGCCAGACCGTGGCCCTGGCCCATCCCCCCTCCGTCCTCTCCTTTTCCAATATTGGGGGGAAGTTCGAGGGCCAGGGCCCCCTGGCGGACTTTTTTGACGAGATCAGCAACGACTCCTTCTTCGGAGAGAAGACCTGGGAGAAGGCGGAGTCCGCCATGCAGAAGACGGTCCTCCAGCGGGCTCTGGAGAAGGCGGAGCTGACGCCGGAGGACCTGGACTATATCCTGGCCGGAGACCTGCTGAACCAGTGTATCGGCTCCTCCTTCGGCCTGCGGGACTTCCGGGTGCCCTTCTACGGGCTCTACGGCGCCTGCTCCACCATGGGGGAGAGCCTGAGCCTGGCGTCCCTGCTGATCGACGGCGGCTACGCCGACCGGGCCGCCGCCCTGACCTCCTCCCACTTCTGCACCGCCGAGCGGCAGTACCGGATGCCGGTGCCCTACGGCAGCCAGCGGACCCCCACCGCCCAGTGGACCGCCACCGCCGCCGGCTGCACCATCCTGGGCAGCGACGGGCCCGGCCCCTATATCACCCACGTCACCTGCGGGAAAATCGTGGACAAGGGCATCGCCGACGCCAACAACATGGGCGCCGCCATGGCCCCGGCGGCCTATGACACCCTCTCCGCCTTCTTCCGGGACACCGGATACAAGCCCGCGGACTTCGACCTCATCATCACCGGCGACCTGGGCGCGCTGGGCCACGACATCGTCCGGGACTTCTTCCAGCGGGACGGCGTGGATCTGGGCCCCCAGTTCCAGGACTGCGGCCTGCTGCTCTATGACCGGAAGCACCAGGATATGCACGCCGGCGCCTCCGGCTGCGGCTGCTCCGCCTCCGTCCTCAACGGCTATCTCCTGCGCAAGATGCGGGAGGGCAAGTGGAAGACCATCCTCTTCGCCCCCACCGGGGCGCTGCTCTCCCCCACCTCCTCCGGCCAGGGGGAGTCCATCCCCTCCATCTGCCACGCCGTGCGCCTGAGCGCCGTCAAGTGACGGCCCTGATCCACCTTTTTCTTTGGGAGGCATCTGCCATGGAATATCTCAACGCGTTTCTCTGCGGCGGCATCCTGTGCGCCGTGGGACAGATCATCATCGACAAGACCCAGCTGACCCCCGCCCGCATCCTGACGGGCTATGTGGTGGCGGGCGTGCTGTTCAGCGCCCTGGGGCTGTATGAGCCCCTGGTCCAGTGGGGCGGCGCCGGGGCCACGGTGCCCCTGACAGGCTTCGGCCACACGCTGGCCAAGGGCGTCCGGGAGGCGGTGGCCTCCGACGGCTGGATCGGCATCTTCACCGGCGGGCTCACTGCCGCGGCGGGCGGCGTCACGGCCGCCGTGGTGGCGGGCGTGATCATGGCCGCCATCTTCCGGCCGGGGGACAAGCGGTGATCCGCTGACGCGCCTTTTCCCGCAGGGCGGCCGTTGCCGCCCTGTTCTTATTTTGTCATTTTTTTGTTGTTCTTTCCTGTCCGGTTTCCTGCTATACTATGGTCACCGACAAAAATCGACAGAAAGGAACATCCGATCATGCGCCGTTTTACCGCACTGCTGCTTGCCGCGCTGATGCTGCTCTCCCTGGCTGCCTGCGGGCAGGGAGACTCCGCCGGCGGCTCCGCTCAAAATGCCGCCGGGGACCCGTCCGCGGAGGCTCCGGAGGAGGAGACTCCGGAGGTACCGGAGCCGGAACCCTATGAGATTTCAGACCCCACGGTCATGCCGGAGGGCGGCGTTCGGGACGGTGTCACCTACGCGGCCTATGACGGCATCGTGGAGCACCTGTTCTTCCACCCGGTGGTGGCCTATCCGGAGCTGGCCTTTGACGGGGACGCCCAGGCCAACGGCATTGACGATTACATGGTGACGGTGGACGAGTACAACAAAATCCTCCAGAGCGTCTATGACAAGGGGTACGTGCTGGTGGACATCGGCGACGTGTGGAGCGAGACCACCGGTGAGGACGGAGCGCCCAAGATGGTGAGGAACACCCTCTACCTGCCGGAGGGTAAAAAGCCCCTGATCCTCTCCTTCGACGACACCAATTATTATGAGTATATGCTCACCAACGGCTTCACCCACAAGCTGGTGATCGGGGAGGACGGCAAGATCGCCTCCTGGGGCAAGGACCCCCAGGGCAATGAGGTGACCTCCCGGGACCTGGACGCCATCCCCATCCTGGACAAGTTCGTGGAGGAGCACCCGGACTTCTCCCCCTTCGGCGCCAAGGGCTGCCTGAGCCTCACCGGCTACCAGGGCATCCTGGGCTACCGGACCCAGACGGACACCAAGAGCTGGAGCGAGGCCCAGGAGGCCAACCGCCAGAAGGAGATCGAGGCGGTGAAGCCCATCGTCGCGGAGCTCAAGCGCACCGGCTGGACCTTCGGCAGCCACACCTGGGGCCACATCCGCCTGGGCAGCAAGTCCATGGAGTCCATCCAGGCGGACACGGCGCGGTGGTTCGACGAGGTGGGCAGCCTGGTGGGCCCCACCACCATCCTGTTCTACCCTCACGGGGAGCGGCCCGACGGCAACGACTGGCAGAACACCGGCCCGGTGTTCCAGTACCTCCAGAGCCAGGGCTTCCGGGTCTTTGCCTCCGTGGGCATCGAGAGCTTCAGCTATATCAAGAAGGACATCTGCGCCGTCATCTGCGACCGGCTCCACCCGGACGGCACCACCCTGCGCCATTCCAGAGACCGGTACTTGCAATTTTATGACGCAAAGGATATCATGGATGTAGCGGTCCGTCCCCAGCGGGAGATCGACTGGGCGTAAGGGAGGAGAGCCGCCATGAAAAATGCCGGTATCTGTCCCAAGTGCGGCAGCAGGGACATTTTGAAAGTTCTCAGTTACACCAACCGGTTCGGCGGCGGAGATGTCATTTTGACAGATAATACGCTGCCTGTTTCGCTCTGCGGTGTTCAGGTCCCCCGTTATGTCTGCTGTGCCTGCGGTTATTCCGAGGAGTGGATCGATCCAAAAGACCTTCCGAAACTGAAAAAGCAATACGGCCGTCCATGAGACTGCCGCATCACCACACAGCAAAGGAGCATTTCTATGACCCGAGACGAACTGAAGGCCGCGGCCATCGCCATGCTGGACCGGGCCTACATCCCCTACTCCCACTTCCCCGTGGGCGCAGCCCTGGAGTGCAGCGACGGCACGGTGTTCACCGGCTGCAACATTGAGAACGCTGCCTTCGGCCCCACTATCTGCGCCGAGCGGACCGCGGTGGCCAAGGCCGTCAGCGAGGGGCACCGGGACTTTGTCCGCATCGTCATCGCCGGGCGGAGCCGGGAGCTCTGCGTCCCCTGCGGCGTGTGCCGCCAGGTGCTGCGGGAGTTTGCCCCCAATATCGAGATCATCTGCCTCAACGGCGCCGGAGAGGAGCGGACCTTCACCCTGGAAGAGCTGCTGCCCCACAGCTTCGGCCCGGAGTACCTGCAGTGACGGCTCCCGCCGAAGAGGCGCTGCGCATCCTGGAACTGGAGCCGGTGGACTTTTGCTGCGGAGAGGTCCTGGCGGAGTCCCAGGTGTGGGTGCTGGCAGAGGACCGGACCGGAAAGCGCCTCTCCCGCCGGATCCCAGCCGCCAGGGCCGCGGAGCTGGGCCTTGTGCCAGGCGGTTTCTGCCGCCGGTCGGATCTGCACATCTGAATCAAAATATGCCGCCGGTGCTGACGCACCGGCGGCATTGGCTTTATACCAGCTTTTCAAAGTAGAAGAAGGTGTCGTCCTCCCCCTTCTTCCGCATGCAGGCCGACA
>CAMMCS010000107.1 GCA_946494635.1 uncultured Oscillibacter sp.
CGGAAGCGTATGGTCCAGTTTACTCCAGATTCAGACGCTTTTTCAAGGTGATTGTAGTAACAATATAGAATACTGCGCCGTAGATGACCGTCATGGCGATCATCAGCAGCATGGCGATGTGGATGGCGGGCATGCCGGAGACATGGAAGTTCAGCCCCGACAACAGAGACTGCAGCGGACCCTGGTCCAGCATCACCAGCAGGGTGCCGCTGATCAGCTGCATCACGAACTGGAACACGAAGAAGAACAGCACCGACAGGGCCATCTTGTGGTTGGCGAAGCTGTGGCCCACCGCCAGGGCGGCATAGAACTGCAGGGAAAAGCTCATGCAGGCCGCCAGCATCAGCACCAGGAACTCCAGGATAAACGCCGTGCCGTTGAAGGCGTAGTAGGCGTTCAGCTCCCGGAACAGCTCGGGGAAAACACTCGCCAGATCCGCCAGGAAGCTCACGTTGAAGGCCGCCACAAAGACGGACAGGATCACTGCCGCGCCGGTGGCGATGAACCACACGGCAGAGACGATCAGCTTGCTCCACACGTGCTGGTGGACGGAGGCGGGCAGGGTGAACATGATGTAGCCCTCGTCCCCCAGGAGATTCTTGTAAAACCGCTGGAGCATCAGGATGAACGATACGATGAACACGCCGATGATAGCCGCCACATAGGCCAGGATCACCAGAGCCGCCAGGACGTTCAGCACAACGTTGCTGGTGTCCATCAGCCGGGCGGAGAAATTGAAGCCCAGGGCCACCGCCAGCAAAACCAGATACAGGGGGCCCATGATGCGGGCCGTGGCACGGAACTCGTGCTTCAAGAGTTTCGTCAGCATTTGAACACCTCCCGGAACAGGGCGTCCACGCTCATGCCCTTCTCCTCCCGGATCTCGTCCACGGAGGACTGGAGCACCACCTGGCCCTGATTGATGAAAATGACCTCGTCCAGCACCTTCTCCACATCTGCGATCAGGTGAGTGGAGATGATCACCGCCGCCTCGGGGTTATAGTTGGTGATGATGGTGGAGAGGATGTAGTCCCGGGTGGCGGGGTCCACGCCGCCGATGGGCTCATCCAGCAGATACAGCTTGGCACTCCGGCTCATCACCATGATGAGCTGCACCTTCTCCCGGTTGCCCTTGGACATCTGCTTGATCCGCTGGGTCAGGCGGATGTTCAGATGCTGGAGCATCTCCTCCGCCGCCTTCCGGTTGAAGTCCCGATAGAAGTCGCCGTAGAAGTCCAGCAGCTGCTTCACGGACATCCAGGTGGGGATGCAGGTCCGCTCCGGCAGGTAGCTGACACAGGCGTGGCTCTCCTTCCCGGGGGCCATATCGCACACCAGCACCTCCCCCTCGCTGGGGGTCAGCAGGCCGTTGGCCAGCTTGATAAGGGTGGTCTTGCCGCTGCCGTTGGGACCCAGCAATCCCACGATCCGGCCCGGCTCCACTGCCAGATTCACATGATTCAATGCCGGCGCATTGCCGTAGTGCTTGCTCAGGTCTTTACACTCCAGAACTGCCATTGTCTTCTCCTCCCTTGATCTCCTCCTGCCGCAGCAGCGTCAGGATCTCCTCCCGGTCATAGCCCAGGTGGGTCATGGCCTCCAGGAACGCCTGGATGTGGCGCTCCGCCAAACTTCTCTTTGCCGATGCGATCATGGCCTGATCCTCCGTTACAAATCTACCCGTGGTCCGCTGGCTGTAGACCAGCCCGTCCCGCTCCAGCTCCGTCAGAGCCCGCTGCATGGTGTTGGGGTTCACCCCGGCCTCCGTGGCCAGGTCCCGCACGGAGGGCAGCCGCTCCCCGGGCGGGAACGCGCCGGTGACGATGCCCACCTTGATCTGTGCGATCAGCTGGGAATAGATCGGCGCGTCACTGGAAAATTGCCACTTCACAGAAGCACCTCCCGTTTGTGTTATTGTACTAAGCAATTAATACAATAGCACATTCTGGCCGTTTGTCAAGGGGTTTGCGAAAAATTTTTGGCAGCGAAAAGCGCCGCAGCGGAAAACCGCTGCGGCGCAAAGGATTCTTCCGTTATTCAATCTTTGTGGGTGAGCGTTTCCGCTCACGGCGGCGGCCCAGGATGAGGATGGCCAGGCCAAAGATGGTCACCAGGAGAGCAGTAAAATCGATATGGGACCTGACCTGCATGGACTCCGTGATCAGCCGCTCCCCCCTCACAGCGTCGATCACTTTTCCCGTAAGTTCCCACACCAACCCATTTGACAGCGAGCTCAGCAGAGGCAGTGAGAAATACCCATCTGTTCCGAACAGTCCCACCAGCACCGGGAGCCAGCCCAGGTGATACCACCGGAGATGCCCCGCCAGACGGCGGCCCAGCAGCGCCAGGACGACCGCTGTTAGCATCAGCAAAGCCGCAGAAGCAATCTCCGGGACAAATAGGTTTACAAGATATCTCTCCAAATTAAACCCCGGGATCTTATCCAAGGTCAGATAAGACCGGATCAGGCTGACAACGATCACCCCCAGCCTCCAGATGCCGTAGGCCGCCAAAGCCCAGGCCAGCAGATAGCCCCTGTTCCGGCACCACTGCTTGACCCGGACCCACAGGCCCGCCGCAGGAGCCGGGGCACTGGCCGTCTCCGGCTCCTCCTGTTCCTCCAGCAGTAAGTAGTCTGTTGACACGCCGAACTGGCGGCTGATGCGGACGATCTTCTCCGCCTCCGGCATGGCCTCATTTCGCTCCCACTTGCTCACCGCCTGGCGGCTCACGTCCAGCAGCTCGGCAAGCTGGTCCTGGCTCAGGCCCGCCCGGGCCCGGAGCCTCTGCAGCTTCTCCCCAAAGGTCATGGCGCTTCCCTCCCCTGCCGTTTTCACACGTTCAGGATACCAGACGGCGGCGTTTTCCGCCAGCAACCGAACCTGGAACTTCCGCTACCACAGGTAGCGGCGGGCGTTTCAACAATATTTTTTCTCCAGAATCTCCACCACATCCGCCAGGGCGCCGTCCAGCGCATGAGAGACGATGGTGGCGCCGCTCTCCCGCACCGCCGGGATGCAGTTGGCCGGGGCAAAGCCCTCCGCCGCCCACCGCAGCATGGGCAGGTCGTTGGCCTCGTCCCCCACGCAGTAGACGTCCTCCCGCCGGATGCCCAGATGCTCTGCCAGGCGGCGGACCATGCCGCCCTTGTTGGCGCCCTTTGCGGTCATCTCCAGAAGGGTCTGGCCGGAGAAGATCAGCTCATAGTCCCCGCCCCAGCCCTGGTCCAGCAGAAAGTCCCGGATCTGCTCCAGCACGTCGTGGGACGCCTCAAACAGCAGCTTGCCCAAGGGCAGGGGCACGTCCAGCAGGGAGGGCATCTCCGTCACCGCCACCTTGGTCAGATGCTCGTGGCCGCGGGTGATCTCGTTGGGGTGGACGGCGTGGATCACGTTGCCGATGTGGTACGCCTCCACCGCCGCCTCCGGGAACCGGTCCAGCACCAGCTGGCCCCGCCGGCGGGCGTTCTCGTCCAGCAGGGCGCTGACCAGATACTCCTTTTTGGCAAAGTCGTACAGGGCCGCGCCGTTGCAGATGACGCCGGGGGCGTTCATGGGCACCAGGGGGGCATACTTCTCAAAAGCCGCCAGGGCCCGGCCCGTGGAGATGGCGAACCGGCCGCCCTCCGCCATGAAATATGTCAGCGCCTGCCGGTTCCGCTCCGGCAGGGGCGGGATGGGCTCCCCCCGCAGCAGGGCGTCCTCCGTGTAGATCAGGGTGTTGTCAAAGTCGCTGGCCAGCAGCACGCCGTCAAATCTTCCCATGGGCCTTCCTCCTCATTCGTTCGTAAAAAGGGGAGAGGCGCTGCCCCTCCCCCTTGGAATTTATTCGCTCTTGGGGGCGGAGCTGCCGCCCTCGCCGCCGCCCTTGTTCCTGCGGCGACCGCCCCGGTGATGGGGCCGGCGGCGGCGCTTGGCCTCGCCTTCCCCGCCTGCGGCAGCCTGTCCCTCCGCCGGTTTCGGCTGGGTGGGCTTGGGCTCCTGCCTGGGGGGACGGGGCTTGCTCTCCTTCTGCTCCGGCCGCTTGGCCTCGCCCTTGGGCTGCTCGGCCCCCTCGGCGCTCTTGCCGCCTCTCCGGCGGCCGCCCCGGTGCCTGCGGCGGGATTTGCCCTCGCCGCTGCCCGGCGCGCCCATCTTCTCCCGGGTGGGCGCCTCCTCCAGCTTCGCGTCCATATAAAAGGGCGTGGAAAATCCGGAGAACTCCGGGACTTCTTCCTCTTTCTGCTCCTCCGCACGGCGGGCGGGCCGCTCCGGAATCGCGATGCCGTCCCGGCTGCCCTTGCCATTGCGCAGCACGACAATCTCGCTGTTATGATAGGTCTTCAGCGGCTCCGGCGCGCTGTCCAGGCTGACCCGCACCGTCTCCTGCAGCAGATTCACGCTTTTCACATTTCCGGGGCCGTCCGGCGTCTGGACAAAGGACTCCGCCTTGGGCATCCGCTTGGCGGCGTCCTCATAGACGTTCTGCTCATACTTCAGGCAGCACATCAGCCGCCCGCAGGTGCCGGAGATCTTCGTTGGATTGAGGCTGAGATTCTGGGTCTTGGCCATCTTGATGGACACCGGCAAAAAGCCGTCCAGGAACTGGGAGCAGCAGAAGGGCCGTCCGCAGATCCCCAGGCCGCCCACCATCTTGGCCTCGTCCCGGACGCCGATCTGCCGCAGCTCAATCCGGGCCCGGAACACGCCGGCCAGATCCCGCACCAGTTCCCGGAAATCCACCCGGCCGTCAGCCGTGAAGTAAAAGATCATCTTGTTGCCGTCAAAGCTGGCGGAGACGTTCACCAGCTTCATGTCCAGCCCGTGCTCCGCGATCTTCCGCTCGCAGATATCGAAGGCCTCGCTCTCCCGCCGCCGGTTGTGCTCCACCGTCCGGCGGTCCGCGTCGGTGGCCAGGCGCACCATGGGACTCAGCGGCCGGACAATGGCGGAGTCCTCCACCTCGTGGTTTCCCTCCGTACAGGTGGCAAACTCCAGCCCCTGGGCCGTCTCCACGATCACCTGATCCCCCATCTTTACCTGGCTGCCGCAGGGATCGAAATAATAGTTCTTACATCCGCCCCGAAAGCGGACGCTGATGACTTCTGTCAAAGGATACCCTCCAATTCCACCGCCAGGGCGCCCAGCACATGGCCGGTGCCTACGTTGTAGGCGCACTCCCCGCGGTACTTCTGTAACAGTTCTATTGTGCGCATGATTTGAAATTTTGTCAAGTTTTTTGCGAGGATTGACGCAATTTCCCGGCAGTTCTCCTCCGGTTTCTGTCCGTAGAGCGCCAGCAGCGCAGCCGCGCACAGTTCCCGGCTCTGCTCCAGCAGGGCCGCCAGCTCCTCCCGGCTCAGCTTCCGGCGCTCCATCCGCACTGCCAGCTCCACCAGCGCGCCCCGCTTTCGGGCCGCCAGGGCCAGGCACAGCTCCTCCGCCGCCCGACCCTCTCCGCCGGTCTCCGGCGCCGGGTGGAGCTTGATCTCCACACAGCGGGACCGAAGGGTCTGGAGCACCACGGCGGCGTTTTCCGCGCAGAAGAGGAACGCCGCATAGGGCGGCCCCTCCTCCACCACCTTCAGCAGGACGTTCTGATCCTGCTCTGTCAGCAGGGCGCAGTCCGGAAACACATAGATCTTCCGGATCCCCTCGTTAGGGCGGATATAGGCGTCCGCACGGACGGCCCGCACAACTTCCACGGCGATGTTCTTGTGCTCCGGGTCCCGGACCGTGATCACATCCGGATGAATTCCGGCAAGGATCTTGCGGCAATCGGGGCAGTCCCCGCAGGGCCGGCCGCCCTCCGCCCGGCACTCCATAGCGGCAGCGGCAAAGCGGGCCGCCCCCTCCCGGTCGCCGCTGCCGGTGAACAGCAGCGCATGGGACAGGGTTCCACGGGCTGCCGCCTCCCGAAGGCGGACAACCGCAGGCTCCTCCGGCCGCAGGCCGAAAACAGACATGGCACACGCTCCTCTCCAGCGGCGCCTTTCCGGCCTTGCCGCATTTGGATTTATTGTAGCACGTCCGGGCCGGAAATGGAAGCGCGTAAACCTTTTCGCTGCCGTCCGATCCCGGAATTGTGTGGATTGCACAAACCTTTGTGAATCTATTCCAGTTTCTTTCAAATTTCTTAGCATTTTTATGTATTGTTTTCCGAAAAAATTCCCAATATAATAATATGTTGTCGCAGATAAATCGTTTAACCGCGGGACGTGCCTCCCGGGACCCGTTCCGTGGTAAGAAAGAGAGGTTTGGACTACATGAGCAAAAAATTTGTCTACTTGTTCAGCGAAGGCAACGCCAACATGCGGGAGTTGCTGGGCGGCAAGGGCGCCAACCTGGCGGAGATGACCAACATCGGCCTGCCGGTGCCCCAGGGCTTCACCATCACCACCGAGGCCTGCACCCAGTACTATGAGGACGGCCGCCAGATCAACGACGAGATCCAGGCGGAGATCATGGAGTATGTGGCCAAGCTGGAGGAGATCACCGGCAAGAAGTTCGGCGACAGGGAGAACCCCCTGCTGGTCTCCGTCCGTTCCGGCGCCCGGGCCTCCATGCCCGGCATGATGGACACCATCCTGAACCTGGGCCTCAACGAGGACGTGGTGGACGTGCTGGCCAAGAAGTCCGGCAACCCCCGCTGGGCCTGGGACTGCTATCGCCGCTTCATCCAGATGTACTCCGACGTGGTCATGGAAGTGGGCAAGAAGTACTTCGAGCAGCTCATTGACCAGATGAAGGAAGCCCGCGGCGTCACCCAGGATGTGGAGCTGACCGCCGACGACCTGAAGGAGCTGGCCGGCCAGTTCAAGGCCGAGTACAAGGCCAAGATCGGCC